>JBGUEB010000072.1:0-14228 GCA_041821565.1 Gammaproteobacteria bacterium
GATATGCACCTCTCCGGGCTGGAGGCGATGGGTGCAAAAATTGTTGTTGATCAGGGTTATATCAAGGCCCGGGTTGATCGCCTCAAGGGTGCTCGGATTGTAATGGATCAGGTCACGGTTACCGGCACCGAAAATTTGATGATGGCCGCGAGCCTCGCCAATGGAACCTCCGTGATCGAGAACGCGGCACGCGAACCCGAGGTAGTCGACCTCGCTGATTTCATCAATGCCATGGGTGGCCGAATCGAGAATGCGGGTACCGATACGATTACCATTCATGGTGTCGAAAAACTCGAGGGCTGCGACTATTCGGTACTACCGGACCGGATCGAAACAGGGACCTACCTGGTAGCGGCGGCGATTACGGGTGGAAAAGTGCTAGTCAAGTATACCGATCCCAAGTTACTCGATGCGGTACTGGCCAAACTCACAGAGGCTGGCGCTCTCATCGATATCGGCAGTGACTGGATCGAACTCGATATGGAGGGTAAAAAACCCAGGGCTGTGAATATCAGAACAGCGCCATACCCGGGCTTTCCGACTGATATGCAAGCCCAGTTTTGTGCCTTAAATGCGATCGCCGACGGAACCGGTTCGGTGACAGAAACTGTATTTGAAAATCGGTTTATGCATATCCAGGAAATTTGTCGGCTCGGCGCAAATGTCCATATTGAAGGTAATACCGCGATTATCCGGGGCGTGGAAGATTTGAACGGGGCCCAGGTGATGGCCACCGATCTGCGTGCCTCGGCCAGCCTGATTCTGGCGGGACTGGTAGCTAAAGGTGAAACCGTGGTCGAGCGCATTTACCATATAGACCGTGGTTACGATCATATCGAAGAAAAACTCGCTGGTTTAGGCGCCCAGATTCAACGCGTACCAAACTAAACCTGTATTTTCTGCCCTCCGATAGTTTAATTAGAAATTCTTAATACGATTTGAAGTCATGTCCCAATTGCTGACAATTGCGCTCGCCAAGGGTCGAATTCTGGATGCTACGCTGCCGCTGTTGGCGCGCGCCGGGATCGAACCTGTTGACGATTTATCAACTAGCCGCAAACTAGTGTTTGCTACCAATCAGGAAAACATCAAGCTGGTTTTGATCCGCTCAGCCGACGTGCCGACCTATGTACAATATGGGGCGGCAGATCTGGGAATTGCTGGAAAGGACGTGTTGCTGGAACATGGTGGTGAAGGGCTTTACGAGCGCGTGGATTTGAAAATTGCCACCTGCAAAATGATGACTGCCGGATTAGTCGATAGACCCAGACCAGGGGGCCGGCTCAAGGTGGCCACCAAATATCCTGCGATTACACGTAAATTTTTTCTACAACAGGGGCGGCAGGTTGAGTTGATTAAACTGTATGGTTCAATGGAGCTGGCACCGATAGTAGGTCTGGCTGATTTAATAGTCGATCTGGTTGATACCGGCAGTACATTGAAGGCCAATGGACTGGTGCCGCTAGACCACATCATGGATATCAGTTCCCGTTTAATTGTCAATCGTGCCTCACTGAAGATGAAAAACCAGGCAGTTAAGGATCTAGTGGCAAACATAGAAAAAGCCGTGGCGGAGTAGCCAGAATGACAGTGGAGATAAAACGCCTGAACAGTCAGGCTCCGGATTTCTGGCAGCAATTAAAGGAATTACAGAACCGGGATACGGAATCAGACGGCGCTGTGATGAGCAGGGTTAATAATATTATTAACGCGGTGCGGACCCGTGGTGATGCGGCGTTATTAGAATTTACTGCCGAATTTGATTCATTACCGGCAGACTCAGTATCACAGCTAGAGTTACCGCTGAGCCGTCTGCAACAAGCCTATGACGGTTTGTCTGAGTGCGAGCGCAATGCGCTCGAACATGCGGCGTCCAGGATCAGATCCTATGCTAACCACCAAAAGCTGGAATCCTGGCAATATACTGAAACTGATGGCACCGTGCTGGGCCAGCAAGTAACAGCCCTCGACCGGGCAGGGCTGTATGTGCCGGGTGGCAAGGCGGCCTATCCTTCCTCGGTACTAATGAACGCGATACCAGCCAGGGTTGCAGGTGTCGAAGAATTGATCATGGTCGTACCGACTCCAGCTGCAGTAGTGAATGAACTGGTACTCGCAGCCGCACATATCGCGGCTGTGGATCGTGTTTTTACTATTGGCGGAGCTCAGGCGGTAGCGGCGCTGGCTTATGGGACCGAATCTATTCCATGCGTCGATAAAATTGTGGGCCCAGGCAACATTTATGTCGCTACCGCAAAACGCATGGTATTTGGCAAGGTGGGAATTGACATGATCGCCGGGCCCTCAGAAATCCTGGTTATCTGTGATGGTAATACCGATCCTGACTGGATCGCGATGGATTTGTTTTCGCAGGCCGAGCACGATGAAGATGCGCAAGCAATATTATTATCTACCGATGCTGATTTTCTCGATGCGGTGGAGGACAGCGTTAATCGCCTCATAAAAGATATGCCCCGTAAAGAAATTATCGAGGCCTCGTTGTCGACGAATGGTGCTCTGGTACAGGTCACCGATATGGGAGAGGCGATCAAGGTGGCGAATACTATTGCTCCAGAACATCTGGAACTATCAATTGACGACGCACCGACAGTAGCCCGTGAGATTCGGCATGCCGGGGCTATTTTTATGGGTCGTTACACTGCCGAGGCACTGGGAGATTACTGCGCCGGGCCTAACCATGTATTGCCAACTTCGAGAACTGCACGCTTTTCGTCACCGCTGGGTGTCTATGATTTCCAGAAACGCTCAAGCCTGATCGGGTGTACACCTGAATCTGCATCGCAACTGGGTACAACGGCCTCAGTACTCGCGCATGGAGAAGGCCTGGTCGCCCATGCTCGTTCTGCCGAGTTTCGAATCAAACAACAGTCCTGATCCACATATTGCACGAAGGCAAAAATCAACAGGGATTATCGCTGAGGTTACTGGGGGCGTTCGGTTGCGCGCATCGAAAAAGTCAATTGCTCATGACCCCTGAATACGGTAATTTCGATGATTTCGCCTGGTTGGTACAGGGTTATTACTTCGAGTAAATCACGTATGTTATCAACTGGTTCGCCATTCACTGCTACCATTATATCGCCGCTGCGTATACCGGCAATGTCGGCCGGACTGTCGATGAAAACACCAACGATGAGCGCACCCCTGATATTGGGATTACCGGTCTCCATTGCCGCTTTCGCGGTGATTTGCGTACCCTCAACGCCGATCCAGCCACGGCTGACCTTGCCGTTGTCTATAATCTGTTGCTTGATATCGAGTGCGATAGAAATTGGAATCGCAAATCCTATGCCCTGTGCACCAACTTCCTGACTGAAGATCGCGGTATTAATTCCGATTAACTGTCCCCGGGCATTGACTAATGCGCCGCCCGAATTGCCCGGGTTAATTGCTGCATCAGTCTGAATAAAATTTTCGAATGTATTCAGGCCAATGCGGTTTCTGCCGGTTGCGCTAATGATGCCCATGGTCACGGTTTGACCGACATTTAGCGGATTTCCAATCGCGAGGACAACATCTCCGACTCGAATGGGTTGAGTATCTGCCACCTCGATCTCATCTAGTCCGCTGATTGGAATACGCAATATCGCTATATCGGTTTCTCGGTCTTCGCCGACGAGCACAGCCTGACTGCCACGGCCGTCAGACAATGAAACTAGAATCTCGTCGGCGCCAGTGACAACATGCTGATTGGTGATGATATAGCCATCGCTACTGATTATGACCCCGGAGCCCAGATTAATTTCGGTATCGTCACGCTGCCGACGTTCCAGTTGCTCACCGAATAGCTGGTTGAAAATCGGATCGTTTAGGAGTGGATGGGTTTTATGCTTAACCTGTTTAGTGGTATAGATGGTTACCACCGAGTTAAAGGAAGAGGCCACGGCATCGGCGTAGGATGTGATCGGGCTGTTTTTACCAGTGCTTGAGCCATTCGAAGGCTGTGCCAGGTGGGATGGTGAAAAGAAATTAATCACTTCGCTACCGTCGCGATCTGATTGCCAGATTAAATACAAAGCGGCCATGCCCAGGCCAATTAGCCCGAACTGAATGATAAAACTAACGGCTTTGATTAACTTCATGCAGAAATAGTATCATAAGCGGCTATTAGGCAGGCAACCCTGAGCGGTTTGTTGCAGGATCAGATTTTTCAGAGGATATTGGTAATGCTACTAAAACAGTTGTGCGATTTTTGTGATGATTTTCTGCGCGTACACGAGTTCGATGACTATTGCCCTAACGGGCTACAGGTGGAATCTTCGGCCGAAGTTACTCATATTGTCACCGGTGTCACCGCGAGCCTGGATTTGATCGATGCGGCGATCGCGCAAAAGGCAGATACCCTGCTAGTGCACCATGGCTATTTCTGGAAGGGTGAGTCACAACCAGTCACCGGTTTTAAGGGCCGTCGAATTCGACGCCTGATAAGAAACAATATCAATTTAATTGCTTACCATTTACCGCTGGATGCCCATCCGCAAGTTGGTAATAATGCGCAGCTTGGAAAAATAATGGGTTGGGATGTGCTGGGCAGCTTTGGCAGCGTCGGCAAGCACGATATCGTATTGAGTGGAGTCCTGCAGACACCAATGACCCTGGACGAATTATCCGCGTCAATCGAAAGCAAGCTTGCCACGAGTGTCCTCAGTATTTCTGCCGGTGACCGGCCCATTCAAACCATTGCCTGGTGTACCGGAGCTGCACAGGAGTACATAGAGCAGGCCTCGGCACGTGGCATAGACGCTTTCGTCAGTGGTGAAATATCGGAGCATACTTTCCATTTTGCCAAGGAGGCGGGTATTCATTACATTGCCGCAGGCCATCATGCCACCGAGCGCTACGGGGTACAGGCGCTTGCGGGGGTAATCGAGGAACAGTTTGGCGTGCGTCAGCAGTTTATCGATATTCCTAACCCTGTATAAAATCACCAGGCTCCTCGATTTGGTATCACGCCTGTTGAACAGTTTGTGCGACGAAGCTGATCCAGATCCGAATCCGTGGGGAACATACAGTCGAGGCTAAAAATATGCGGTTTCGTGACCTGATCGCAATCACTGTCTAAAAACAGGGATAATGAACCGATTTAAGTTATCATGGCACTCGACGGAAATGTGATTTTAAGCTATTCTAGCGAGCGTTTTTTCATGTGTAGAATAAAGGCCATTTTTTCTACGTTTCAACTCTTTAACTTAGGATAGATTCTAATGTCTTCTGATGGGGTAGATAATAATCGTCGGCGTTTCCTAACCGCGGCAACGGTTGTAGTCGGAGCTGTCGGTACGGTAGCGGTAGCGATTCCTTTTGTTAAATCCTGGAACCCCAGCGCGCGCGCGAAAGCAGCCGGTGCCCCGGTCGAGGCGGATATCAGCAAACTCGAACCTGGCCAGCAAATTATAATTAAATGGCGTGGAAAGCCAGTCTGGGTAGTACGTAGAGACCAGCAAGCGCTCGCAACCCTGCCTAAAGTAGCGGGTAACTTACGCGATCCAGATTCCGATGATAGTATTCAACCTGATTATGCCAGAAATGAACACCGATCTATAAAACCTGAATATCTGATTATCGAAGGCATTTGCACGCATCTGGGCTGTTCACCCAGTTATCAACCCGAGATTACTGCTGATTTCCAGGGTGGTTTTTTCTGCCCTTGCCATGGGTCCAAGTTCGATTTTGCCGGCCGCGTTTATACGGGTGTACCAGCGCCAACGAATCTAACTGTTCCACCACATTATTTCATAACCGATGGCCTGATCTTAATTGGCGAAGATGGAGTAGCATGATGGACAATAAATCTTCGACAGGTGGTTTAATCGGCTGGATCGATGATCGCTTTCCATTAACAAAAATGTGGGAAGAACATTTATCCAAATATTACGCACCGAAAAATTTTAACTTCTGGTATTTCTTTGGTTCACTGGCGTTGCTGGTGCTGGTGATGCAAATCATAACCGGAATCTTTTTAACCATGCACTACAAGCCCGATGGCGAGATGGCGTTTGAATCAGTCGAATACATCATGCGTGATGTCGACTGGGGCTGGCTACTTCGTTATCTGCACTCAACCGGATCCTCGGCGTTTTTTATCGTCGTCTATCTGCATATGTTTCGTGGTTTGATGTACGGTTCGTATCAGAAACCGCGAGAACTGATCTGGCTTTTTGGCATGTTTATTTTCCTTGCTTTAATGGCCGAAGCTTTCATGGGCTACCTGTTACCCTGGGGACAGATGTCTTACTGGGGCGCACAGGTAATCATCTCGTTATTTGGTGCAATACCAGTAGTCGGGGATGATCTAACCTTGTGGATTCGCGGTGATTTCGTTATTGCCGACGCGACCCTGAACCGATTCTTTGCCCTGCACGTTATTGCGGTGCCGCTGGTATTACTGCTGCTCGTGGTAATGCATATCCTCGCCCTGCATGAAGTCGGCTCAAATAATCCGGACGGTGTTGAGATCAAGAAACACAAGGATGAAAACGGCATTCCCCTGGATGGTATTCCATTCCATCCTTACTATACGGTAAAGGATATTGTCGGTGTCGTCGGCTTCCTGATTCTGTTTAGCGCGGTTGTATTCTTCGCCCCTGAAATGGGCGGGTATTTCCTCGAGCATGCGAATTTTGTACCGGCTAATCCCTTCCAGACCCCGGAACATATTGCACCGGTGTGGTATTTCACCCCGTTTTACGCAATCTTACGCGCAATACCGCACAAGCTTAGTGGCGTAATAGCTATGTTTGGTTCGATTGTCGTGCTTTTTCTACTGCCCTGGATCGATCGTGGCAAGGTGCATTCGATTCGTTATCGATCGCAGGCTTTTAAATGGTTGCTGGTGATGCTGGTTGTTAGCTTTATTGGTCTCGGCTACCTTGGCGCCCTGCCGGTTTCAGACGGCAGGACGTTGTTTGCCAGAATCTTCAGCGTTGGATATTTCGGTTTCTTCCTGGGTCTCTGGGTGATTAGCAAAAACGAGAATACCAAACCAGTTCCAGAGAGGGTTCAATAATGAAGCAGAGTTTAATTATTGTCGCGGCCCTGCTGTTGCCTGTTTGCGCATGGGCTGCGGGTGGTGGATCGACTTATCCAAATGATAAGATCGACATAGACTGGAGTGACAAGGCAGCGATGCAACGCGGCGCTCGTACCTTTGTCAACTATTGTATGAGTTGCCATTCGGCAAAATACTCTCGCTATGGCCGCGTCGGCCAGGATCTCGGAATTTCTGATGAAATGGTTTTGCAGAACCTGATTTTCACTACCGACGAGAAGGGCGAGAAAACTAAAGTTGGCGCCTTGATGAAAACCACGATGACGAGGCAGTACGCTGAACAGGCCTTCGGTGTCGCCCCACCCGATCTAAGTCTGGTTGCACGTTCACGCGGCGTGAACTGGCTGTATAACTACCTGCGTGGCTTTTATGTCGACGAATCTCGTCTACTCGGGATGAATAATGGTGTATTCGATAGCGTGGCTATGCCGCATGCACTAATCGAACTGCAAGGCTACCAACAGGCCAGGAAAGAGATGCGCCCGGATGGCCATGGGGGCGAGCACGAAGTTATTGTTGGTTTTGACCTCATCAAAGCAGGTAGCCAGAGCAAATCAGAATACGATGCGACAGTCCATGATCTGGTCGCTTTTCTCGATTATCTTGCCGAACCTTACAAGCAAACCCGTAAAAATGTGGGTACCGGCGTTATCATATTTCTATTCTTGTTACTTATTCTGACTTATCTCCTTAAGAAGGAATTCTGGAAAGACGTACACTAACCAAAGGAATTAACTATGTCTGTAGTGGCGAATCGCCGTTCCGTGATGAGTTGTTTTTCATCACCAGTCGACCCTGAATGTCATCGCGCACGCATTGTGCTTGCCGAAAAAGATATCGCGGTCGAAATTCACGATGTTGATGTGGATAACCTGCCTGAAGACTTAATCGATCTGAACCCTTATGCGACTGTTCCAACCATGGTTGATCGTGATCTGGTACTTTATAATTCAAGAGTGCTGATCGAGTATCTCGATGAGCGCTTTCCGCACCCGCCGTTAATGCCGGTCGACCCGGTATCGCGAGCCAAGAGTCGACTTGCACTGTTTAGAATTGAAAGTGACTGGTTTAGCCTGTTGGCCGATATCGAGCGTGGTACCGAGAAAAAGAAAACCCTGGCAAAAAAAGCATTGACCGAAAGCCTGGTTAATTCGGCTGAAGTGTTTTCTGCAATGCCATATTTCCTTTCCACGGAATTCAGTTTACTGGATTGCAGTATTGCACCGATTTTGTGGCGTTTGCCGTATTATGGAATCGAGTTGCCGGCGAATGCAAAACCCATCAACAGGTATATGAAAAAAGTGTTTTCGCGGCCATCATTTCAGGCCAGCCTGTCAGAACAGGAACGGGATATGGTGGCCTAGCCCGTATATTGCATGAAGGCGATGACCCCGAGTAAGCCTTACCTGATTCGAGCTTTATACCAGTGGTTACTAGATAATCAGATGACTCCCTATATATTGGCCGATACCAGTAGCGATGATGTACTCGTACCGAGGGGAGTCGCAAATGATGGAAAGGTAGTTTTAAATCTTGCGCCATCGGCGATACAAAACCTGGAAATGACTAACGAATTCCTCTCATTCTCGGCGCGTTTTAATGGCGTTGTGCAGGATGTCTATTGCCCAATGTCATCGATTCTGGCGATCTATGCCCGGGAAAATGGCGAGGGCATGATGTTTTCGACCGAGTCCGGGGACGCAGAGGCGGGCGATAGCGGGAAAGCTAAAAAACCTTCAAAGCCGGGTCTTAAGGTCGTCAAGTAATAAGGCCACGTTTATTCAGCGGGGCCGAGTAGCTGCAGGTCGAGCAACTCGCAGAGAATATGGATCACGAGGATATGGACTTCCTGTATTCGGGCTGTCACATTCGACGGCACTCGAATCTCGATAGAGTTTTCGTTGATCACCCGGGCCATGCCCCCACCATCCTTGCCTGTCAGGGCTATGACCTGAATATCAGAATCATTGGCCGCCTCAATCGCATCAATAATATTCGGCGATTGCCCACTGGTACTAATAGCCAGCAATACATCACCTGGTTGGCCGAGGGATGTCACCTGCTTGGAGTATATTTGCCGGTAGTCATAGTCGTTTGCGATAGAAGTGAGCGTCGAACTATCGGTAGTCAGTGCAATCGCAGGTAGCCCGGGACGATCTCGATCGTATCGATTTAGTAGTTCCGAGGAAAAATGCTGGGCATCACTTGCCGAACCACCATTGCCGCATGCCATTATCTTGTGTCCGCCAACAAGTGCCTGGTTGAGCATGGCCGATGCAAGCTGGATGGACTCTTTTAGCGCAGCGAGTGAGTCCCGCTTGGTTTCAATGCTGGCCTCAAAGGCGCGCTGAATGTAATGGTCTATTTCGTTCATATTTTTCACTCTACATAAAAAGCATTCTGAATCCAGTTAAACTTATCGCCCTTGCTTGCCTGCCGTTGTATTAAAAGGGCATCGAAACGCATCGCGTGCTGCGCCAGCCTTTTGTTTACAGATAAATAAAACTGCGCCGATTTTACTATCTTTTTCTTTTTTTGCACTGGAATCGCAGATGCAGCCCCACCGAATGCCAGGCTATTGCGAAATTTAACCTCGATAAAGCACAGTACTTCCCGCTCTAGCATGATCAGGTCAATCTCGCCAAATCGACAATGGTAGTTCGCATTCAGCAGCAATAATCCACGCTCTAGCAGGTATTCTTTCGCCAGGCTTTCGTAATGCAGTCCCTTGCTTTTATTCTGGTTCATTCCAAAAGCTTATTGAAACTAGTTAGCAGGAGGTTGAAGCTGATTGCCCGGCTGTTGCAGAAGTCTGGTGACGCCTTTATCGTAGGTAGCCAACAATAATCCTCGTTTTATGCGGCCATTCTCATCAACTGATAATTCACCAGTGTTGAGTAAAACAGTTTCACCTGGATTTATCATTAATCGACGCAATGCGGGTATAAGCCGGTAAGCATCGATGCCGAGAGCGTACAAACGGCTAAAGGGTTTGCTGCTATCGGGCCAATACTGCCTGACCTGTTTAAAATCCTGATTATTGGAACTTTCCAGCATCCAGGGGATGTCTACAAACTGGATACCATCTAAATCACGATCGTCGTCAGGATTGCCACTGCTGGAAGAAATATGCGAGGTTGCATATACGGGTAGAGTTTGGGCGCGATGAAACTTTAGCTGGGGTTTGATCAATCGGGCCTGGCGTGAATTAGCCGCGATAAACACCATGTCCACATCCTGACGCCGCCTCGGATCAAACTTTACTGGTTCTCCGATTACTTGCTGAATTATGCTGTGCCGTGCATTACTGGTGTTCAGGTTCAGGAGTTTTTTGATGGACACCGAGTAGTCATTTTTTTTCGACGGGAAAACTTCACTGCCAACCACGCGCCCTCCAAGGGCTTCAAATCGCTCGCTAAAAGCAAGTTGTAAACGAGCTCCCCATTCGGTATCGGGTACCAGGGTGACTGCAAGATTTCTGCCTTCGGCGAGGGCAAGATCTGCTACTTGTTCGGCTTCGTCCTCGGGTCGTAAACCAAACTGATAAAGATTCAGGGTAGGCTCCTTTTTAATCTCTGCGTAGTTTAGTGTCAATGTGGGTACGGTGAGTTTGTCCTGGTTCTGTAAAAAACTAATCAGATCTTTACCGATTGGGCCGACAATGAAATCAGCGCCATTCTCTATCGCCTGCAGGTATTGAGCGTTAAACTCAGACACTTCAGTGCTGGCATTAATGATTTCGAGTTCGACAGCCGGTTCCTGGTCCTGATTCCGGTCCTGGTAGTAGGCATACATGAAACCATTTTGAATCGCATCTGAAACTTTTTCCAGGCGGCCCGAAAACGGTAGCATTAGTGCAATACGCGCGGGCTTGATGTATATCCGTCTACTCTCCTCGAGCAGGTTCACCGCAAAATAGGCGCCTGCCGAGTGGCCTTCGTAGATTTGATACCACTGGGATATCCAGGGTTCGATCTTTTCCGGCAACATATTGGAACGCCGCGCAATTAAATTTAATTCAAGCCAGCCGCGTAACTCGTTGGTTTGTTGTTCGGCTAATGTGCGCAGTATTGCCGGCTCGCTGATGCGGTTAAGCGCGTCCCAGATAAAATCATGATTTTTTTCAATTTCTTTAACTGTTTTCAGGTATTCATCGATTTGAATTCGTAGCCGCACGGATTCAAGTGGCTTGCCGATAGCAAGAACCCCTTTTGAGCGGATATTGAGGGCAAGCGCCTTGAACCGGTAATCGCTAATGTCGTCAATATCGGGTAAGGCCAGCAGGCTCTGGTAAATTTTGCCTATGCCAAAATAAGCGCCAGAGAGAATTATAGCCTTGTAATTTTCGTCTTCCTGCAGGATGTCATCCTGTTCCAGCGCTTCGAAAAAAGGTTCGATAAAGTGATAGCGCCCGGCGTGGTAACTCATCAATGCCGAATTAATATAATTTGCAGAGCGGTCGGGCTGGGCACTGTTCTCAGCCAGGTTTTGATAGGCCCGGGCAGCCGGCATCCAGGATTCCTCGGTTTCGAGCTGGAAGGCCCGTAGCAACTGTTCTTCCTGGGGAGATAATGTCGCCTCGTCGACCACCCCCGGTGCAAGCTCTGGTTTCTCCACAGGTGTTTTTGAAACTGTTGCGGTCTGGCATGAGCTAAGAACCGCAGCCAGAAGCAATATAAGAACTATTTTTATATAAGTCAGTTTCATGGAATGGTAATAATTAAGTGAAATAGGGATGCTGTCTTAGTGCAATATTCGGGCTGGCAGGTTGCCGATCAGCATAATAGTGTACACTCTTTTGGATGAGCGGCGTACTCTATATTGTGGCGACACCAATCGGAAATCTGGGTGACATTAGTTTGCGCGCGATCGATACCCTGAAACAGGTTGATCTGATTGCGGCTGAAGATACACGCCATAGTACGCGCCTGCTAAATCATCTCGGCATTAGTAAAAAACTCATATCGCTACATGAGCATAACGAGCATTCACGTGTTGCGAGTATGCTTGAAAATTTGCTCGCCGGTATGGATATTGCGCTGATATCCGATGCCGGTACGCCTTTGATCTCCGACCCCGGCTACACACTGGTAAAGGCAGTTACCGGGGCCGGCATCAAAGTCTGTCCAGTGCCCGGTGCCAGCAGTATTATTGCTGCCCTGAGCGGTTCGGGCCTGGCCACGGATAAATTCACCTATTTCGGATTTCTACCGCAAAAAAATGCGGAGCGTATCGCCAGGCTAGAAATGATGAAACAGCAAAAGGGCACTCTTATACTGCTTGAATCCAGTCATCGAATTGAACGATTGCTGGAACAGTTAGCCGATGTGTTGCCGTTAAATTTGATGGTTGTAGCGAAAGAATTGACCAAGCTGCATGAACAATTTCTGCGTGGTAAAGCCGCTGAACTGATCGAAAAATTCAAACAGAATCCTTCACTCAGCAAAGGAGAATTTGTGGTTTTGATTGATAATCCTGCAATCGTAGATGAGGATTCGGATAACCAGGACGATATCAAATTACTCGAGCTATTGCTGGCCGAGCTGCCACTTAAAAAAGCCGTGCAACTGGCGACTCGTATTAGCGGTAAGAAAAAAAATTATTTGTACCAGCTGGCCCTGGATATTGATGCCACACCGGATCGGGGTCCGGTATAAGGTGCGCTAGCCGCCTTTTATCGGCGGCAGTAGCACTACTTCATCATTTTCGTTCAATTGAGTCGACGCGTATTCCTGCTGGTTAATTTTTTCGTCGTTCAGAATCACCAGGTAAGCCTTGCCATCGGGGATCGGTAACATCGCCAATACCTCGTTGAGCAATGGAAGTTCAGTTGTCGTCAGTTGACAGCTATTGAATCCACTGCCTGCAGGCAGGTATTCGCGTAAAGCGCCAAACAGTTTAACGTTGACCTGCATAAGTCGTCCGGGGGAAAGAGTAGTCGTTAAATTTCCAGGCGCTGTAAAGTTTCCTCCTTTGGAGCGCCTTCCTCGTCCCAGCCTCGTAATTCGTAATATTCTGGAAGCATTTCGTCCAGACGGCAGACCTGACCCTTGGCGGTACCCGATGGCGCTGGTTCTTCCAGTATACGCCGGGGCAGGGTGTCATCCTTTTTGCCGAGGCCGGCCCTGAGATTGAACTGACGTTCGATGTTCCAGATGCGCTCACCGGTAAGCTGCATACGTTGTTCGCTCCAGTCACCATCGCAGGCAGCAGCAACCAGTGCACGGTAATCATCCGTGGTCCAGCCACAGCCACCAGGAAACAGGCATAATCCACTGGAATCGATAAACGAGACCACATCCTGAGAGTCTTTCACGACCGCGGCTTTCCCCTTGATCTCGGTGGTATTGAAATCACTCTCATAGGGATCGGCACGTAAATGACAGGCACCGCGGTTGCTGGTAGCGTAGGCCAGGCCCATACCCTGCATGGAGCGGCCATCATAGGCTGCAAATTCCTGTCCCTTCACCGACATCGATAAATCAGGATGACCATATTTCTCCGTGAGTAACTTCGATCCGAGGGCCACGTCCTGGCCGAATCCTTCACCTCTGGCGGTTATTTCGGTAATGGCGCAAAGTGCCTCGGCAGAACCGAATTCGAGTTTAATGCCATCGGTATCTTTCTCACTGATCGCACCGATATCGAATAATTCCATCGCCGCGGCGATCGAGCCGCCAAGAGAGATAGGATCCATACCGTATTCGTTGCATAAAAACCCGGCATAGGTTGCCGCGTCGATATCATCTACGCCACAAGCCGAGCCCAGCGCATAAGCAGTTTCATATTCGAGGCCGCCAGAAGCACCATGGTATTCGGGCTTGTCTTTTACTGAAAAGTGGGTCGGGTCAATCTTACATATTCGTCCGCAACCAATGGTACAGCCAAAACAGGCGCCATTCGTGACCAGGTTAGTGTGGCCGTTCGCATTCGGCGTGTGCATTGCCTCGGCATTGATTTTCTCGGCGCCTTCGAACTGCACATCGCGGTTGTTCCGCGTTGGCAGGCTACCGAATCGATTCGTGACGTCGACCATATCGATAGTGCCATCACGAGACATACCTTCGCGATCGGTCATGCGCGCGTTGACCTCGTTCACTATCTTGAAAAAAGCGGCGGGGTTAGAACTTTTAACGCCTATGGTTCCACGTACCGCAAT
>JBGUEB010000073.1:0-13946 GCA_041821565.1 Gammaproteobacteria bacterium
ATAAACAGGCAATCGAATCGGCTGAGCGTCTGGTAGTACACGACCCCCTTCACGAACACGGCTGGCGCATGTTGATGCGCGCCTACCATGAAAAGGGTGACCGCAATCACGCACTACTGACTTACAAGCGATGTTGCCAGGTCCTGCACAATGAACTGGGTATCGAACCTGAAGTCGAAACAACCGAACTTCGAGAGTCAATTATCAACGGCAATCTCGGGAACGGGACAATAACGCCAACTGTCAGGATTTCCAATGATGCGCCTGCTGTAAGTCCTGCCACAGTTACTAGCGATAATAAACACAATATCCTGGTACTGCCATTTGAAAACCAGTCCAGCGATCCTGAGCAACAATACTTCAGCGATGGTTTGACAGAAGGCATCATCATGGGGCTTTCGCTTTTCCCTGCATTAAAAGTGCATTCGCGCCATTCATCATTTGCGGCAGCCGATAAAAAATGGTCGATAACCAAAATTGGGCAAGAGTTTCAATGTCTGTACGTTGTCGAGGGTAGTGTTCGTAAGTCGCAGGGCCAGGTTCGCATTTCTGCCCACCTGGTAAACACTGAAAGTGGCGAACAGATATGGGGAAAGCGTTTTGACAACACCGTCGAAGAAACTTTTTCCATCGAGGATGCGGTAACGCGCGCCATCGTCGCGGCAATAAAGGGCAAGATTGATATCACCGATCAGGATATTGCGATTCGCAAACCAGCGAGGGATATGCAAAGTTATGATTTACTGATGCGTGGCAAATATCATGTCAACCAGTTCAACCGTGAAGACAATCAGATCGGCATCGATTTGCTACTCCAGTGTCTGGAAAAAGAGCCCGACAATGCAATCATCCACATTACAATATACCAGGCCTACATCACCGACTGGTTATCCGGCTGGCATCACCCCAGGCCGGAGATATTAGACAAAGCCGGGCATCATGTTAGCCGAGCAATCGAACTCGGCGCGGATATCGCGCTCATTCAGGCCAGTTTCGCCGAATATTTAGCTTTTACCGAGAGCTGGGATTCAGCCGACGTACATAATAATCGCGCACTGCAGCTCAATCCAAACGATCCTGAAACACTGGCTACGGTCGCGGCGGTCGAGGCTTCATTGGGTAATGTCGACAAGGCCCTCGAACTAGCCGACGCCTGCCAGACGCTGGATCCCTTTCATCCCTGGATTTACTGGATCCTGGGTATGGCCTACTACCGCGGCAAGCGATTTGACGACGCACTCAAGGCATTTAAAAACATGGCTATTCCAATCGACGAGATCGACGCCTGGATAGCCGCCTGCTATGAACGTCTGGGAAAGCATGATAAGGCATCTACGCACCTCAAGCTTTATCTCGATATAGCTCGACAGAATATGGCCAGGTTCCCAGAAACCCTCGAAGAGTGGGAAACGCTCTTGAAAGCATCCCCCAGTTTTCGCCCCGGCGAAGGTGTTGACTACCATTTCGAGGCCCTCTGTGATGCGGGGCTAAAGGTTTTTGTCGAGTCGTCCACGAATACAGGCCCAACGGATGAGCTACATAGCATTGCAGTGCTGCCATTTGACAATTTATCCGGCGACCCGGATCAGGAGTATTTCAGCGACGGCATTACCGAAAGCATCATACTTAATCTAACCCTGTTTCCAGCTCTCCAGGTCAAGTCGAGAAACTCCAGTTTTGCCTTCAAGCAACAAATCAAAAGTCTGGGCGAAATATCAAAAGCGCTGGCAGTCGACTATATCGTCGAGGGCAGTATCCGAAAATCTGATGATCGAGTCAGAATTACGGTGCAGCTGATTGAAGCAGGCGATGGCAATCAGGTTTGGGGGAAACGATACGATGCTACCATCGGTGATATCTTTGATCTCGAAGAAGAACTCAGTCGATCGATTGCTGTGACTGTTACTGGGCGAGTGGAATCCGATTTACAACGTATCGCTATCACGAATAATGCCACACACCAGCAAAGTTACGATTTACTTTTAGGTGGCATGTTCCATTGCTACAAGTTTACCCGCGAGGATACGGTAATCGCGATCGATAAATTGGAACGTTGCCTGGCATTAGACCCTGAAAATGTCCGCGCTCATGCTTTGTTGTACTGTTGCCATGTACTCAACTGGATGGAACGCTGGGTGAAAGATTACGAATATGCTTTCCAACTGGCCGGAGAGTGTATTAGCAAGGCACTGCAGCTCGACCCTGAAGTTGGCATGGTTCAGATGTACTACGCGATGCACATGATTTTTTGCAGGGATTATGAAGCCGCCGCTTACCATATAGAAAAAGCTCTTGCCATGAATCCCAACGATACTGACTCGCTGGCTTGCAAGGCGTTTAACCTAAATGCAATCGGTGAATTCGAATCCGCACTCGAAATCGCAAAAAACTGTTTTCACCTCGACCCCTATCACCCCTGGGTTGAGTGGATACTCGCCGAGTCACAGCTTTACTGCGGTTATCCTGAAGATTCTATACACACGATATTAAATGCGAATACCAGCCAATCCTATCTCAGGGCATTACTCGTGGTTGCCTATTTTAAAACAGGTGACGAGGCGAGTGCACGACAAGCGATGAAGCAATTTCAACAGGGCAACCAAGACTCCATGTTATCAATGCCAAAGACCAGGGACGAATGGACCGTCTACTGGTCGGATAATTTGCCTTATCGGGACACCCAAATGACCGAGAACATGATCGAGTGTCTGATGAAAGCGGGTCTATGTGATGAGGTTGAAAACAAAAAAAGCACAGTTGATTCCGACAGGCAAAATGACTCCCAGGAAGATTTACACAGTATTGCAATTCTGCCATTTGATAATTTATCAGGTGACCCCGAGCAGGAATATTTTAGCGACGGCATTACCGAAAGCATCATTCTCAATCTGACCCTGTTTCCGGGGCTCCAGGTGAAGTCGAGAAATTCCAGCTTTGCCTTTAAGCAACAGATCAAGAGCCTGGGGGAAATATCGAAAGAACTGGCAGTCGACTATATCGTCGAGGGTAGCATCAGAAAGGCAGGTGATCATATCAGGATCACGGTCCAACTTATTGAAGCAGACAGCGGCAACCAGATCTGGGGCAATCGATACGAATCAAATAACGACAGATTATTCGAACTCGAAGAAGAGCTCAGCCGCCAGATCGCGGCAACCGTGACCAGTCGAATTGATTCGGATTTACAACGCATTGCAATTTCGAAGAGCGCTACCGATCAACAAAGCTATGATTTACTGCTGGCTGGCAGGTATCACTGCCAGAAGTTCACCCGGCAAGATACGATCACCGCGCTCACATATCTGCAGCAGTGTCTGGAACAGGATCCGCACAATGTACAGGCCCATTCTCTGCTGTACGCATGCCATACGAGTAACTGGATGGAACGCTGGACGAAAGACTATAAAGAGTCATTTCGACTGGCTGGTGAGCATAGCCGAAAAGCCTTCGCTCTCGATCCTGACAATATATTCGCGCAATGGGCCTATGCCGAATTTCTGATTTTTTGTCGTGAAAACGATAAAGCCGCTATCCTCATCGATAAAGCTTTAGCGATAAATCCGAACGATCCAGAACTGTTGGCAACTAAAGCATTTAATCTCATCGCGACAGGTGAGTACGAATCAGCTTTAGAGTCTGCCAAGACCTGTTACAGGTTAGATCCCTATCATTTCTGGGTGAGTTGGGTCATGGCTGAATCCCAGATGTATAGCGGCCAAACAGAAGCGGCTATCGATACCATGCTGAATTCAAAAACCGAACCAGGTTTTATCAGGGCATTACTGGTTGTGGCCTATTTAAAAACCGGGGAGGAAGAAAAGGCCAGACAGGCGATGAAAGAGTTATTACAGGCAGCTCGCGATTCAATGCTGGCAATGCCTGCAACCCCTGAGGAGTGGATAGAATACTGGAAAGAAACCGCACCCTACCATGATGCCAGTATCGCCGAGGGCATTATCGAAGCCCTGGTTGAGGCAGGTTTATGCGATGACATTAGTGAGGTTACAGAAGAAATCGATAAAACCCAATTGCCTAATATTGTTGTACTTCCTTTCGACAACCTGTCGGGCGATCCGCAACAGGAGTATTTCAGCGATGGCATAACCGAGAGCGTGATCCTCAGTCTCAGTTCATTTAAAGAATTGACAGTCAAGTCCCGACATTCCAGCTTTGCCTTTAAGGGTAGCAACAAAAGCGTGAGGGAAATTGGTGATGAACTTGGAGTTCAATACATCGTTGAAGGTAGTGTTCGGCATTCACCGAACAAGGTTCGGGTTACGGTTCAGCTGGTAGAAGCCAATAGCGGCAATCAGGTCTGGGGCAAACGCTACGACACTGATCTCGACCAGCTTTTTGAAATCGAAGAAGAACTCAGTCAAACCATTGCAGGTACCCTTTACGGGCGTATCGGCAAGCAGGTGAAGTTATCTAATTATCAAAAACCCGCTAAAAACCTGAAAAGTTATGACTACCTGATGCGTGGCTGGTATCACGCCGAAAAATTAAACATTAAAGATACCAGTATTTCTATAGAGCAACTGCAAAAATGTATCGAAATCGATCCACAAAACGCTGACGCACATTCGTTGATCGCGGCCGAATACGGTGTCCTGTTATTCGAGAACTGGACAACAGATCGGCCAAACACACTCCATTTGGCTCAGCAGAATATTGAAAAGGCCCTCGAACTGGAGCCCGACAACCCAACTGCCCATTCCTTCATGTCGGAATATTTGCTTTTCAGACGGGAATTTGAGCGTAGTTTATACCATGCAGAGAAGGCGATTGAGCTCAATCCAACTTTTCCAGACGGATACTCGATGAAAGCCGTCGCGTTGGCAACTGCTCATCGATACGAAGAAGCTGTCGATCTTGCGGAACGTAGCCTTCAACTCGATCCCTATCATCCCTATAGTGGCTGGAATGCCGGCGATGTTTTTCGTTATGCGGGTGAACTGGAGCGAGCGATCCAGGCCTACAGGTCTGTTCCTCATACACCGCCCAGCGTCATAGCACAAATAGCCGCATGCCTCGTTGAGACTGGGAAAATTGACGCCGCCAGGGCTGAAATGAAGGTTTATCACGAGATGGCACGGCAACAAATGCCAGATTATCCAACGACTATCGCCCAATGGCGTCAGCTATGGAAGGAAAACTACAACCCCCAATACAGCGAAGATTTTGAAGCGCTTTTCGACTCGTTGTTAAAAGCAGGCCTCTGCGATGAGATTGAAGATCATTCAGATGACATGCCCTCGATAGCGGTGTTGCCCTTTGAAAATATGAGCGGTGATCCGGAACAGGAATATTTCAGCGACGGTATTAACAGCGACATAATCTCAACCCTGTCCCGGTTTAGAGGCATACATGTTGTCGCCCGTCATTCAACGCTGGTGTACAAAGAACGAAAGGCGTCTCTGGAAGAAATCGCGGCAGAACAACAGGTTAGATATATTTTAGAAGGCAACATCAGGAGAAGCGGCAACCGCGTACGGGTCAATGCCGAACTGATCGACTCACGCACCGGGGAAAACTGCTGGAGTGAAAGCTATGATCGCGATCTGGACGATATCTTTGCGGTACAGGATGAAATAACACAAAATATTACGGTTGCGATGAAGGTGCATCTCAGTCATGGTGAGCGCGCACTTGGGCATGCCATCGGCACAAAAAATGTTAAGGCCTGGGAACTCTGCACCCGGGCCGCTGAACTTGAAGATAGCTACATTAGAGATAACATTAACCAGGCCCGGGGGCTAGTAAAGAGAGCGCTTGAAATAGACCCAAACTATAGCTTTGCCTGGACCACGCTAGGCTGGATGCATTGGCAGGCTGCTTACCTGGCCTGGACAGACTCTATCGATGACTGCCTCGATGAAGCAGATATTGCCGCTCAAAAGGCACTTGAACTCGATCCTGAAAGTGCCGATGCCTGGCTCTTGACCGGCACCATCGAGCAACTACGAGGCAAGCCTGAGGAAGCGATTGCAGCTTGTCAAAAAGCAATTTCGATTGCTCCCGGTAATGCTGAAGCACAGGCGCTGCTGGCCTACGCTCTAGTCCATGCCGGTGAAATTGAAAAGGCCTTACCATTCCACGAGGCTTCACTGCGGCTCGCACCGATTTGCCCAAACTGGTACCTGTTAGTTGGCGGCTCAATTTACCAGCGCAAGGGGGAATTGCCAAAGGCAATCGAAATCTTCCAGCAAGCTATCGATGTCGAACCCGAATCGCCGCTGGCGAGAGTATTTTTAATGGATGCCTGCCTGGAAGCTGGTGAAATTGAAAAGGCTATAATAATCGCTGCGGAAATCAGGGCGCTTGATAATGCTTTCAGGATTTCCGGAATAATTCGGGCAAGCACTCGCAGTGGGAATGAACGAGTTAGATTCCAGTCGAACCTGGAGAAAATGGGTTTTAAAGAATAGTGTGCTTAACATTCGTATATAATTGGAATCACCATGTCATCAGGTTCTAAAAAGGTCATTATTGCCGCCCTTATCGGTAACACGCTGATATCGATTACCAAGTTTGGCGCGGCCGCTATTACCGGTAGTTCGGCAATGATGTCGGAAGGTATTCACTCACTGGTCGATACCGGAAACCAGATTTTGTTGCTATATGGACTCAAACAGGCGGCGAAACCAGCCGATGCCGATTTTCCGTTTGGTTACGGTAAGGAAATTTATTTCTGGAGTTTCATCGTTGCGATTTTAATCTTCGCGCTCGGTGGCGGTATATCAATCTACGAGGGAATTTTGCACCTGGATCACCCCGAGCCGATGAGCAACCCGATGATTAACTATGTCGTGCTCGGACTGGCAATGGTATTCGAAGGCGCGGCATGGTTTTTCGCCTTCCGGGAATTCAAACAGGTTAAGGGCAAGTGGGGTTATCTCGAGGCAATACAACGCGCCAAAGATCCTTCAATTTTCGTAGTCCTGTTCGAGGATTCCGCGGCCATGCTCGGTCTGGCTGTCGCCTTTGCCGGTATCGCGCTCAGCCAGTACACCGGCATTCTCTGGTTTGATGCAGTCGCTTCCATCATCATCGGTCTGATCTTGTTCGGCACGGCGATCTGGCTGGCCTACGAGACCAAGGGATTGTTGATCGGCGAAAGTGCAAACCGTTCTGTCATCAAGGCTATCCGCGAAATTTTGCAGGCCGGCGATCATATTGAGCACGTAAACGAAATACTAACCATGCACATGGGACCTGACTATATACTGGCTAATATCAGCGTCGACTTTAACGACAATATCAGCGCCGATGAAATCGAAAAATCGATTGCTGAAATCGACGTCAAGATCAAACAACAACACCCGCAAATAAAGCGAATATTTATCGAGGCTGAAAAGTTCGTATCAAAAGGATCCGATCCCGTTATTCAAGTGGGGGATTAAACCGTGCAAGCCGATTCAAACGATAAGCCTGACAAGGCAACCAGGTCCAGTCAGCTAGCGGCACTGGGAGCGGTGCTGGCTTTTATTGCCTGCAATGGATTACTGATTTTAATCGCTGTTTTTGCTGCACTTGGAATTACCCTGGTGATCAACCCCCACGTGCAGGCCGTAGCAATCAGCCTGTTTGCACTGACTACGCTTTTCATGGTTTTCATCGCATTCAGAAAAAACAAGGTACGCGGGCCATTGATTCTT
Organism: Gammaproteobacteria bacterium; assembly: GCA_041821565.1. Taxonomy (GTDB): domain Bacteria; phylum Pseudomonadota; class Gammaproteobacteria. Next base: position 7,659 of record JBGUEB010000073.1, read on the forward strand.
TGTGCTATTGGCGCTGTTACAGTTATCGGCACCATGTACATCCACTATGACAAGATCATAGAATCGATTGGGCTGCTGACGCTGTTTGTTTCCGCAATATGGAGCTGGCGAGTCAGCAAGTCAGCAACATGTGGGCCAGCCTGATTCTTGATGATCCCAGGCTCATCACTACCAACCCACTTTGTTTAGCAAGCGCTCAGCATTGCGATAGGCGATATTGTTAGCAACCTCTTCCGGTAACAATTTCAACCAGTCCCGTGACTCGCCGGCGTTCTCGACCACGAGGTACCAGCGATCAGGCGTATAGGTGTCGGTACCGAGTAAAAAACGATTGGGGAAATCGAGAAATAACTGACGCCATTCGGGATCGATCTCATCAGTGAGAAAGAATTCATGCCGAAATGACAAATCGGCCCACAGGTTGGGATATTTATGCATCGTTACGCGGATTTCATCAACCTCTTCAAAACCGGCATGCGCCCACAATATCAGTGCATCGGCATTGCGTTTGAATATCCTCTCAATCGCATCACGATCCGAATGCGCATGCAGGAAAATACCGTATTGTTTTGCCAGTTCGATTACCTTTTGCACTACGGGTAATTCAACCGCCTCGCCCGAGGCATGGAATTCGCCTATGCCGGCATAGCGGTATTTTTTTAATCGTTCGCCCAGCATGTCAACGATGGCTTCGTCGTGCAGCCATTTACCTATTTCGCCGCGCCTACGGTAAGGTCGCAGTACGGGAACAACAAGATCGGGAGCAATCGCATAGAGTTTTTGCGTGCCCTCGTCACTGGAACTCGATACCAGCGCTTTTTTCAATCCTGCCTTGCGTAAGATGGCGACCGCTTCCGCGGGTGGTGTTCGCTCCCAGGAATCGTGGCTATAGTGAATGTGAGCATCGATAAGCAGCAACTCTGCCGCCAGCGTAAACACTGGCGCCAGGCATAAAATAAAAAACAGGCCAGATCGGTTCATCAATATCACATTCGGCTCCTCACAAACTAAGGCTAAACAATTTTACCTCTTTATCGGACCCGGGCAGAGCGATCAATTTGTCAAATGACATACCAATCTTCTGCAGCAGCCTGATCGAACGATCGTTATTGTCTGCAGTAAAAGCGACGAGATTTGGCAATTTCAGCGTATCGCGAGCCAGGTCTACGGTCACCTGTGCCGCTTCGAACGCGTAACCATGTCCACGGTATTCGGCCATCAGGGCAAAACCAAGATCGGCACTTTCGAGAAAACTACGTTTGAGCAAGCCACAAATTCCGATCGCCTCGCCGGAGCCCACCAATTCGATCAGGTACAAGCCGAAACCATAAGATTCATAACTGGCAATTGGACCTTGCCGAATATAGCTTTTCGCTGATTCAAGATCACGAACTTGTTTATCGCCCACAAATTTAATAAAAGCAGGCTCGTTTAGCAGGCTCAACATAAATCCTGCGTCTTCAATCTCGATATGGCGCAAGTACAGTCGGGAGGCCTGAGCAACTACCATTTAAAATCTCTGCGGTTCACGGGTTGATTCGAAATGAGCCATTTTCTGTTATTTTAAAAAGTGTGCCAAACCTATGGTTTTAAAATCGGGTGAACTGCATTAACCCGTCAGCTACAGGGCTATCGCAATACGAAAAGCATCGAGCATGGCCGCATGCAGGGAGCGGCTGCAAACCGCATCACCGATACGATAAAGCAGGAAATCAGAATCATCGGTTATGCAATATGGCTGAGGCTGTCTATGCAGCAGTGCATCGATCTCGGTCACTCCTTTATTAACGGATTTTTGTTTTAGCGCCTGGAACACTTCATCGACCGGAAAGGTGCCGCGTTCGACCACCACCTGGTCGGCTTCGATTTCTATCGATGCGTCCGTCAGATCATTCATCAGCGTCGCCACCAGGTATTCGCCTTGCCGGCGCACGGCTTTCAAGATCAAATCCAGCATCGTTGTTACGTCGTGCTGATAAAGCTGCTTGCGATGTACTACGCGCTCGGCGTAGCCCATATCGGCACCGATACGATCATCGATGGTGGCCAAGGTTACCCTGGCTCCGCCGATGGCGAGTTGCTCGGCACAACTCAAGGCTTCATGCCGGCCAGTGCCGTCGTAGACCAGCACCCGCTTTGCAGGCTTAACATCTCCGCTGAGAATGTCCCAGGTGCTGTTGCAATACTCTTCGCCGTCCAGATCGCCAAAATTAGGCAGACCACCACTAGCGACGATCACAACATCAGGATTAAAAGCGAGCACATCGTCCCCGTCGGCATAGCTGTTGTAGTGGACCTGTACACCGAGATGCTCCAGTTCCGCCTCTCGCCAGTTGACGATGGAAATCATGTCACGTCGCCAACCGGCCCGCGCCGCCAGTAACACCTGACCGCCCAGTTGCGGCGTTGCCTCGAGTAAGCTTACCTGGTGACCGCGTTCTGCAGCGACCCGGGCCGCCTCCATGCCTGCTGGACCGCCACCGACGACGACTATTTTTTTTACCGCATCAGATGATGGCTCGATAACCTGGGGTAATTCGGTTTCGCGACCGGATGCGACATTATGGATACAGGACGGTTTCTTGTACATGCAATGCGATGCACCGAAACAGGGACGGATTCGATCCTCCTCTCCTCGCCTGATCTTGTTGACAATTTGCGGATCGGCGATATGCGCGCGTGTCATCGCAACCATATCGAGGATGCCCTCACGGATCGCATAGCGTGCGGTTGCCACATCAGTGATCCGTGCGGCATGAAAAACCGGCAACGAGAGCGCCTGTTTTACCACCGCAACCTGCGGTAGAAAAGGGGCTAGCGGTTCGCTCATACCTGGCATGTTTTTCTCGGCCAGGTTCAATTCGGTATCCATGCGCCCGGATATACAGTTCAGAAAATCGATGGCCCCCTCACGCTCAAGAATTTGGGCGATGGCAAGTGCGTCCTCGGTGGATAGCCCGCCGCGATCCTCGTAAATCGACATGCGCATACCGACCAGGAAGCGGTCGCCGACATTGTTTCGAATCGCCTCATGCACCATTAACGCAAATCGCACCCGGTTCTCGACACTGCCGCCGTACTTGTCAGTGCGTCGATTGATATCGGGCGAAAAGAATTGTCCGATCAGGTGTGCACCGGCGTGCGTTTCCAGGCCGTCAAGCCCGCCTTCATAACAGCGCCGAGCCGCCTCGCCAAAGGATTTGACGATGCGCTTAATATCATCTTCGTCGATCTCGCGAGGTATGCTGCGATGCAGGGTTTCGCGTACCGATGTCGGTGCCAGCGTTGGCAACCAGTTATCGGCAGTCGCATCACCCCGGCGTCCCAAATGGGTGATCTGGCACATGAGCCCGGCACCCTGCGCGTGAATGCGTTCCGAGAAGGCCTGAAAATAGGGAATAACCCGGTCGTCATCGACCCGCAGTTGGTTGAATACGGAAGGCGAATCCGGCGCGACATTCGATGATCCACCAAACATGGTCAATGCCAGCCCGCCTTTAGCCTTCTCTTCGTGATAGCGTTGATAGCGTTCTCCCGGCATACCGTCGTCGTCCATGCCGCTGGCATGGCTGGTGCTCATGATGCGATTCTTCAGGGTTAGATGTTTGATCTGCAGCGGCAGGAACAACGGGTCGTTATCAATATTTCTGTGCATAGTTCCGGGGACACATAGTTCGGGGTAGTTCCGGCAACAGTATACTTAACTATCAATAATTAGGTATACAGTCTCAGGAATTCCAGCGATAGATTTTCCTGAAAAGCCTGTAATTTTGGTAGGGTGCTATAACCGAAGGGCATTGCACTGTGGGTACACTAATACATATCTGGATCCAGGGTTGCAATTCGGTACAAATACTCTAGCCTGTTGACCAGACAACTTAGAAAAATCGTCTGGGGAAAACATGAATCAGACTGAGGGATTTAACGAGGCAACGGTAAACTGGCAAGCTAGCGTTGGCAGTATAGACAACAGCGCTGCACCTCAGTACCAGGCAGTCGCTGAAGATATTGACACTTTTCAAAGAGACGGCGTCGTTTTACTACGCGGTGCGTTTAACGACTGGGTCGAGACGCTGAGCAGTGGCTTGCAGCGCAATTTGGACAATCCCCATCAGTTTGCTTTTCCCTGTGAAAGTAACCCGGATGGTAAACCGGGCCGTTTTTTCGACAGTTATTGCAACTGGCAACTCATTCCCGAATACCTCGATTATATTACCCACTCCTGCGCCGCCTCAATGGCGGGGCAATTCATGTGTGGTAAATCCGCACAGTTCTTCCACGAGCACGCATTTTTAAAAGCACCCGGTACCCAGCATGCAACGCCCTGGCACCAGGATCTTCCCTACTACTGCGTCGATGGCACGCAGACCGCCAGTGTTTACGTATCACTAGATGTGGCTGCGGCCGACGTCGCCGTACGTTTTGTCAAAGGCTCGCATCACTGGAACAAGCTTTACTATCCCCGGGTTTTTCTGGATGGAGCTGACTTCGAAGACAGAACCCGGGATCCGAACATGGAAGCTGTTCCGGATATCGATGCCTTACCCGAAGACTTTGATATTGCCGCCTGGTCACTGCAACCCGGCGATGCGATTATATTTGATTTTCGTACCCTGCACGGCACCAGCAATGCCGAGATAAAATCAGTACGCCGCGCCTTCTCTTCCCGATGGATGGGAGACGATGTCGTTTACTGCGAGAGACCCGGTGAAACATCACCACCTTATACCAATCATGGAATGCAATCAGGCGATCGTATGCGCGAAGACTGGTTCCCGGTGTTGTGGCGGGACGCAAACCCAGCAGGCTAAACCCAGCGCAGCTCTGATCTAATTTCTCCCCCGGGTAACAGATCCAGCACCCGGAAACCATGTAACGAATCCTGTAATCGATGCGTGCCCCAGAAACCCTCACTTACATCCGGGCTTCTCTGGCGTTTCTTTACTGGTGCTCGGGCCCCATCGGCTCCAGCCGAACCCCCTTGCGTAAATTTATATATGGCAAGTCCACCAATTGACAGGGGTGAGCACCGGGGGCCGCGACCACCAGGGTCTCGGCAGCAATTGGATCGAAGTCTGCCCGAAAGTGAACCGAGCTTTTAACCACCAATATCGATTGCCCTGTCGGTTCGATACCAAGGTGGCGAATAATCGCCAGATCCAGGCATTGCCCGCGTTCGCTACCAACAATTACGCGCACATCACAACCCGGCTCAAGCACTCGCAGCAATGCCATTGGGCCGAGCTCGGCCACCGAGCCCTTATACATTTCCCCGGTGAAATCAAAATGGCCATCACCGAGTGCCTCAACCTCAAAGCGACCTTTATAAGGCAATACGCCCTCGAATCCAGATTTCGCCCCCAGGGCAACCTCGATCTGCGCACCCACGCCTGCCTCATGGGCGTGTCCTGCGACTTCCGGGTCGTACATCACCGCGAGTGTTGCCGCACTGGCACCATTTCGAATCAGGGCTTCCAGCACTCCGGTCGTATCCGATGTACCGCCGGCGCCGGGATTATCCTGTGCGTCAGCCAACACCACCGGCTTATCACTTGAGTTTCTCATTGCCTTTTGTACTGCTTCATCAGGCGATAGCAACTCATTCACAAAGTATGGCTCGGCATCCATGACTTGCTGATACAAGGCATCCAGGGCCTTATCGACCATATCCTGTCGAGTACCATAGGCCACAACGGCAGCACCACATTCGGCGATATCGGCTGGCGGAAATCCGGTGGCAAAATCTGCATTTAATAGTGATGGTTCGCTCGCAGCAGCCCTCGAAACCGCCTCGTAAATCGATTTGCAGGGCTCAAAATCTGTACATTGAGATGTCAGCGGAAATAGAAACGGTATCTTCCGCATACCACCGAATACTGGTTCCCCGTTCAGAGCTGCATCCATTAACTCGCTTGCCCTTACTCCCGTTTCTGCCATATCAAGATGGGGATAGGTGCGGTAAATTGTTATCGCTGTCGCATGTTCGACCATAGCCGCGGTGATATTGGCGTGTAAATCGAGGCTCACTATGAACGGCTTATCGGGCCCGATGATCTCTCGCACTCGACGTGACAACTCACCTTCTCCGTCTTCAAAATCCTCCACCACCATTGCCCCGTGCAAGTCGAGGTATACCGCATCCAGATCATCAAAGGATTGCAAATACTGGCAAAACAGATCGGCTATACGCTCGAAGGCATCGTTTGTTACATAACTGCTAGGTTCGGCAGAACACCACAACATGGGCTGCAGGCGGTGACCGCTTTGCCGCGCAGCATTGATAAACCC
>JBGUEB010000074.1:0-13829 GCA_041821565.1 Gammaproteobacteria bacterium
GCGCTCGGTTCGAGGTTACGAAAGAAATAGTTTAGGACCACTCGATAGTAATGGAAACCCTTTCGGAGGTAATTTACAGATCATTTTTTCCTCTGAATTATTAATACCGGTGGAAGCGATAGCCAGTTCAGAAACGTTTCGCCTTGGGGTATACTTCGACGCGGGTAACGTATTTGCTGGAGTCAACACATTTGACGCTGCCGAACTGAGAGGTTCGGTTGGCATATCGGCGAAATGGTTCTCGGTGGTTGGGCCCCTGGAATTCAGTTTAGCCTACCCCGTCAATGATCAAGTCGGGGATGATATAAGGCAATTTCAGTTTGCACTCGGCGCGTCTTTTTAAGAGGTACACTTGAACATTATTACAAAACTTTTGGTAATTTTGGTGTTAATGATGGCCAACAGCGTGGTTGTAGCCGAAAACAGTTCTTATAAAATTGGTTTTGTCAATACGGCACGAGTGTTGAAGGAGGCCCCCCAGGCTCGTCGAGTAGAAGAACGCCTGAAAGCCGAATTCGAGCCTCGGGAAGCCCAGGTTAGAGAAAAACGAGAGGAAATCCTCGGGATCGAAGACCAGTTAAAATCCATTGATAATCCAATTAGCGCGGCTAGTCGGCGTAAACTTGAGCGAGAAATCCGGCTCAAGGTTAGTCAGTTGAAATTTCTCGAGCAGGAATTTCGCGAGGATCAGAATCTGCGCAGGAACGAAGAAATTCGTGAGCTACAACAGGTGATCGCAAGTGTTCTCAAACAGCTGGGTGATTCCGGAAAATTTGATTTAATCCTGACTGAAGGTGTTAGCTACGTTTCGGATCAGATCGATATTACGACACAGATTATTGAAATGTTGAAGCAACAGGCCGAATCTGGTGAAAGTGCCCAATAAATAATTCTTTTGCAATATGGTAGCAGTCCACATATTGCACCAGGGCGGCACTCATGTTGAGGAGTATCCACGTCATTCAATACTTTATCTCGGAATGCTGTTATAACTCGATGCCAGCAGAATCCATACTGTAAAGATCTTTAATATGAAATTCACCCTGCAGCAACTTGCTAAACAGCTAGAACTTGAATTTAAAGGTGAAGCCAGTCAGGAAATTACCGGGGTGGCGTCCCTCGGCAGTGCGATATCGGGTGATCTTTGTTTCATCCAACAGGAAAAATACCTGGGTAAAATATCCGAGAGTAATTGTTCAGCTTTACTGGTTCCGTTAGATTTCGATCCGGCTTTAACTTCCAAATCCCTGATTTTTGCAGATAACCCGCATTTTAGTTTTGTTCAGGCCATTGCAATCATCAAGCCGGAGCTGGTGTCTGCTAGTGATGGTATGGTGCATAAAACAGCTCAGGTTTCTGCCAGTGCAAAACTTGGCACCAATGTCTCTATCGGTGCTTTTTCATTCATTGGTGATGATGTCGAGATTGGCGATAGCACATCAATAGGCGCAGGTTGTATTATCGAAGATGGCGCCAAAATCGGCGATCATAGCAAGTTGCATAGCCGGGTTTGCCTGGGTCCTCGAGTCATTGTGGGTCACGGTTGTATCTTACAATCTGGGGCGGTGTTGGGATCAGACGGGTTCGGATTAGTATTTCATCAACGGCGCTGGCAAAAAATTCCTCATATTGGCTCAGTCATAATCGAAGACGATGTCGAGATCGGAGCCAATACCACTATCGACCGCGGTGCGCTCGATAACACCGTAATTGAGCAGGGCTGCAAACTGGATAACCTAATCCAGATTGCCCATAACGTACGAATCGGGGCCCATACTGCGATAGCCGCCTGTGTTGGTATTGCTGGTAGTGCCAATATAGGTCAGTATTGCAGGATTGCTGGTGGTGTCGGGGTGCTAGGGCATCTCAGTATTGCCGACAATGTCACCGTAACCGCGATGTCGTTGGTAACCAAAGACATAAAATCCCCGGGAGTTTACTCATCCGGAACACCATTACTCGATAACCGGGACTGGCATAAAAATAACGCGCGATACAAGTCGCTAGATCGACTGGCAAGGACAGTCGCAAAACTTGAAAAGCAACAGAATGAGCCGTCGGATTGAAACTAGCCCGCTAGTAAATTACACATTGGAGTCATGAGGTCATATGCCCGAATTTGAAATTGACAAGGTAATGGAATTTTTGCCGCATCGTTACCCTTTCTTGATGGTAGATCGAGTGATTGAATCCAGTGAAGGTGAATCTCTCTCGGCCCTGAAAAACGTCTCGGTGAATGAACCTTTTTTTCAGGGCCATTTTCCGAATCAACCTATTATGCCGGGTGTGCTCATTCTGGAAGCGTTGGCTCAGGCCACCGGGCTACTGGCGTTTTCATCAAGGGTCGTAGATCACAAAAATAAAATATATATGCTCGTAGGAATCGATAAAGCACGATTCCGTGGGCAGGTTGTTCCGGGAGACCAGATTATTTTAAACGTTAGACTCAGGCGAAATATGCGCGGCATTGGTATCTACGAATGCAAGGCACTAGTCGATGGCCGGGTTGTCGCTGAGGCCGAGATGATGTGCTCAGCACAGGATAAAGAAGGATGATTCATGATACTGCAATTGTTGATCCCGGTGCAAAGCTGGCCGATGACGTTCGTGTGGGTCCATATTCGATTATAGGTGCCGAAGTCGAGATTGGAAGCGGTACCGAGATAGGTCCTCATGTTGTTTTAAAAGGTCCTACCATTATTGGCAAGGATAACCGCATTTTTCAGTTTGCCTCGCTGGGTGAAGTACCCCAGGATTTAAAGTTTGCTGGAGAACGAACCACACTTGAGATTGGCGATCGAAATACTATTCGTGAGTTTGTTACCATGAGTCGTGGCACCGCCGACGGGTTAAGAAAAACCGTCATCGGCTCCGATAATTTGTTCATGGCATATTGCCATGTCGCACACGACTGTATAGTTGGCGATCATACTGTTTTTGCCAACGCAGCTTCCCTGGCTGGGCATGTCGAAGTTGGCGATTATGCAATACTCGGCGGTTTTGCGGCTGTACACCAGTTCACGATTATTGGGCGTAAATCGCTTTGTGGTATTGGTTCCGTAGTCATACAGGATGTTCCACCATATTCAACCGTTGCCGGCGATCGTGCTCGAACCATAGGTATCAATAAAGAGGGATTGCGGCGTAAAGGATTCTCTCCCGATCTGATACGCGCATTGCACAGGTCATTTCGCGAACTTCTGAAATCACGCATAAACAGAACCGAGGCATTCGAAAATCTGAAACCTTTGTGTGATAAATATCCTGAAGTGGACGAATTTGTCAATTTTGTCAGGAATAGTGAAAGAGGCATTGGGCGTTAGAAATTGCCTTTCATCTAGAAGGACAGGATTGAACATACTTGCCATCGATACTTCTACCGAGGCCTGCTCGGCTGCGTTGTTACGTAGCGATGGGCAGGTTTTCAGCGAGTTTGAAGTAACACCACGTCAGCATACCCGCTACCTGCCGCGGATGATGGACGCGGTACTTGCGGCGGCTGATCTATCAAAACAATCACTCACACACTGCGCCTTTGCCAACGGCCCCGGTGCTTTCACCGGAATACGAATTGCAGCGGCGAGCATACAGGGTATTTCGATGGGACTTAATATACCAGTAGTGCAAATTTCGACCCTGGCGGTCCTGGCCCAGACCTGTTTCGACCGATATGCTGTCGACAACGTGTTAGTCGCCCTCGACGCGCGCATGAATGAAGTTTACTGGGCGCGATATAAAACAGATGAAAACGGGCTAGCGATGTTGCTGGGAGAGGAAAAACTGAATAATCTGGACGATGTATTGCTTGACTCAGTTCCTGCCTGTGGCGTCGGACATGGTTGGTCAATCGCACCTGAATCCTGGCTAAAGGGTGATACTGATATCAAAATTGATTCGAGTTTACTGCCAGATGCGCGATCTCTATTGAAACTGGCCCGGCAAGCCGTGGCCGAAAATCGCACGGTTAGCGCCGAAAATACCAGTATCAATTACCTGAGAAACCAGGTCGCCAGGAAGCCCCGGCACTGATGGCAATCAAACTGGCATATCCCTACGGCGCTGCACTCATAAATGGCCTCGTCAAGGGTCAGGCCAGCGACTTCAAGGTTACCGAAGAACTCGGATTTCAGCCCGCTGGCGAAGGCGAGCATTTGTTTCTACTCATTGAAAAATCGATGATGACCACGCATGAATTGATCGAACGTGTGGCAGATGATTTTTCGATAAAACCCAGGGACGTAGGTTATTGTGGCCTCAAAGATAAACTGGCTGTGACCCGACAGTGGTTGAGTCTTTACCTGCCTGGAAAAATGCATAGCCTGACACTGCCCAGTATTTCCGATTATCGTTTGCTCGATCACAAATGGCACAGCAAAAAACTCCGTCCGGGTACGCATCGATCGAATCACTTCGAGGTCATCGTCCGCAATGTTGAATCAATGCCCGAAACCACCCGGCATCAACTCGACATGATCCAGCAACAGGGTATGGCCAACTATTTCGGTGAGCAACGCTTCGGCCGACAAGGCGATAATGTTGAACAGGCTGTACGCGCATTTAGTAACCCCCGCCGGGCGCGCAAGTTAAGCCGTTCGAAGAAGAGTTTGTACCTGTCGGCACTGAGAAGCTTTTTATTTAATCAGGTGTTATCGAGGCGTATAGAGCAGGGTATTTGGGATAAGCCAGTCACTGGTGATGTTTTTATGCTAAGCGGTAGCCAGTCAATTTTTTATGAGCCCATCAATGATGGATTGCTTGAGAGATATAATCGCCAGGATATATCTAGCACAATCAGCCTGTATGGTACAGGTAATCGAATACTCCAGTCCCAGGCGCTGGAGATCGAGGACGAGGTGCTGGCAGAATTCGAAGCCATCGGGCAATGCCTGTTACAGGCGAAGGCTAAATTGCAAATGCGCGCGGCGCGTGTCGCAGTAGCCGATCTCAGGGTAGAGTTCGATGAAATTGAGCGAAGCCTGTACATAGAGGCAAGACTACCGCGTGGTAGTTATTTCACGACCTTGTTAGATCATTTTATCGATATGGGAAGGACTCAGTAGAAGAATAAATTTTATGTCAGGGCTGGTCCGGTATCCATAGTAACGATATTTAGGCTAATATTTGTTGCCTCGATAACTTTACCCCCTCATCCCCGCCTTTGCTATGCCCTCGGGTACTCCCCCACGGGGGAGAAGGGGAAATATACTCCCTCTCCCCTGGGGGAGTACCCGAGGGCATAAAAGGGTTGGGGTGAGGGGGTTTTTGTATATAAAAACCGATGCAGATACCGGCACTACAATTTCCGATACACGCAGAACCAGCCTTCTAAATCGCCGGTTTCGTAGTACTTGTCTTGCTTCAGATGCAGGCACTCAATAATTCCCGCATCGACCAGGGAATTAAACTTTTCTTCAAATCCCTTCGATTGCCAGAGGTCAATGTGAACAGTGCAGGCGAGAATGCCCCCGGGCCTGAGAATACGGAATATCTCATCCAGCGGCTCAGGGCCGACATGACCGTGAGTAAAGGTTCCGGACGAAATGGCCGCATCGTAGCTGGCATCGGCAATCTCTAGCGGCAGGTTTAGATCACCAACCATTACCTGTTGATATATACCCCTGTCCTGCGCGACTCGTACCATGTCGGGGGACAAGTCGATGCCAACCAGGCATCTATATCCCTGCTGGTGTAAAAAAGTACAGGTCAGGCCGGTACCGCAGCCAATATCAAAAATACGAGCATCTTTATCGGGCAAATGCTCATTTAGCAATTGGGCAATCGTGATCGGCGAGGTGTATCCGAGTTCGACGAGCATTTGATGATCGTAGTCGTCGGCCCATTTACGATAAAAATCGACCATTTTTTCATCGTCTTTAAGACCGTAAGCCTCGTTTATAAACTCATTTGGGCCCCTGGCATCGGATGGTGTGGTCATAAGTGGTATTTGCGCGTGACTATAAACTGGCGAGGATGGTATCTGCATCACTCACTTCAAATTTACCGGGTGCCTCGACATTGAGTAATTCGACTACACCGTCATTTACGACCATGGCATATCGCTGCGAACGCATGCCCATGCCTCTTTTCACTAGATCAAGTTCCAAACCAACGGCAAGGGCAAAGTCAGCACTTCCATCGGCGATCATCATGACACGATCATCCACATTATGTGCTTCACCCCAGGCACCCATAACAAAGGCATCGTTAACCGAAAGGCAGACGATACTATCAACCCCTTTTGCAAATATTTCGTCCGACTTCACCACGTAACCTGGTAGATGCGATGCTGAACAAGTCGGTGTAAACGCACCGGGCAAAGCGAAGACAACAACCTTCTTGCCATTAAAGATGTCATCAGTACTTATTTCTACAACACCAGCATCCGTTGTGTGAAACAAAGTGAGCGATGGAATTTTTTCACCTACCTGAATTGTCATGGTCATACACCTGTTTTGATTATAGTTAAGGATAAAAATGGCAGGGTTTTTACAGTCATTGAAAATACTACAACGTGCGAAGAGTACTCCCAATGCCTATTCGCGTAAAGAACACCAGGGCCTGGCTGCAACAGAAAATAATTGCAGCAAAATCTACGTGTTTTGCGTTATGCTCAGCCGACTGATGACTTGAATGCAACAAACGACTATGAATTTGAATTGGCTGGATCATTACCCAAGGTGCAGGGCACGACAATAATGTGGGAACAGTATCGCCTACATCAACTAAACCACTGGATCTTCGACCTTGACGGCACCCTGACAATCAGTGCCCATGATTTCGAGTATATTCGGGATAAACTCGGTCTCGACGCAAATGCTCCTATACTCGAAGCGCTAAATGCAATGCCCGAGGAGCAGGCCGCACCCCTGTGGGAATCGCTAAATGAAATGGAAGAGTATTTTGCCGGGAAAGCATCGTTGATGCATGGTGCGATTGAATTATTGCAGAAACTACGGGCGCGCGGTGCGCGGCTTGCAATTCTGACTCGCAATACCATGCCTGTGGTTGAAAAAACGCTTCTCACCTGCGGGATTGAGCATTTTTTCCCACGTGAACAGATTCTCGACCGCGATTCTTGCATACCAAAACCGTCACCCGACGGAATTCGCCATTTGCTCGATTACTGGCAGACCGATGCCGATGATACCGTTATGGTGGGTGACTACCTGTATGACCTGCAGGCGGGCAAGGGTGCCGGTGTTACTACCATCCATCTCGATCGGCAGGGTGAATTTGCCTGGCCCGAGGTCGCCGATATCTGTATTCGTGAATTTGCCGAAATCGAACAACTGGTCGGCTAATTTAATCGAAATTAGAGTAAATTAGCGACTCGCAACTGCTGGCTGGTCATTGCCGCGTAGGGGTCAGCGCGAGTCTTATCGTGTACATGCATGCGATAGTTAATAAACTGTTCCTCATCATCGAAATGCATGAATGGGTTACCCTCGATCTGTTCGCCCAGGGTGCAGGTTTCTTTCACCGAATAATTATGACCGGGGTGGATTAACATATCCTCGGGTAGACGTTCTTTCATCTGCTTTAGAGTCGCGTACATTTTTTCGGGGCTACCGCCACTCATATCGCAGCGACCGCAACCGAATACGAAGAGCGTGTCGCCGGTGATAATTTCATTGCCCAACTGGTAGCAGGCAGAACCTGGGGTATGACCCGGGGTATGCAATATCTTGATTGTGCTATCACCTAGTGATATTTCATCGCCGCCGTGGTGCAGGGTGGGTTTGTCGAGTTCATGCGCCCAGAATTCGTATTCCGGCTTGAGTATATGTACCTCGGCGCTAGCGTTGTTTAATACACCTTCGATACCATTGATGTGATCATTGTGGCTGTGGGTGAGCAATATATCGGTGATTTTCAATTCAAGCTCGTTGGCAGTCTTGATGATGGTGTCGACGTCCCATGCGGGGTCTACCACCGCTGTGCGGCGTGATGCAACATCCTCGACCAGATAAACAAAATTCTCCATCGGCCCCAGTTCCATCGCGTGTATCTTGAATCCAGATTCGGACATATCATTTTCTCCTAAGAATTCTTCGATTCATTATAACCAGATGCTGGATTTTTTGTGCAAATCTGCAGACAATAGCGTCCTTTTTCGAAAACTCCGGGTATCCGCAGCAGATGGTGGTGCTCAAACACAGAAAGGCAGTTAAACAATGAGTAAATCGGCGGTAAAAAAAGTAGTTCTGGCCTATTCGGGCGGCCTGGATACCTCGGTCATATTAAAGTGGCTGGAAGATGAATACGATTGCGAGGTGGTTACCTTCACCGCCGATATTGGCCAGGGCGAGGAAGTCGAGCCGGCACGAGCGAAAGCGGAGAAATATGGTGTCAGGGAAATCTACATCGAGGATTTGCAGGAAGAGTTTGTGCGTGACTTCGTATTTCCGATGTTTCGTGCAAATACAATTTACGAAGGTGAGTATCTGCTCGGCACCTCGATTGCCCGCCCTCTGATCTCTAAACGCCTGGTCGAGATCGCGAAAGAAACCGGCGCTGATGCGGTCTCGCATGGTGCCACCGGTAAAGGCAATGACCAGGTCCGATTCGAACTCGGTGCTTATGCATTAAACCCGGACATCCGCGTTATTGCACCCTGGCGTGAATGGGACCTCAATTCTCGTGAGAGCCTGATGGCTTATGCCGAAGCAGCGGGAATCGCTATCGAGCAAAAGCAGGGTGAAAAATCTCCTTACTCGATGGATGCCAACCTGCTGCATATTTCTTATGAGGGAGGCAAGCTGGAAGACCCATGGATTGAGGCCGATGAAGATATGTGGCGCTGGTCTGTTTCACCCGAGTCTGCTCCGGATACGCCCACCTACCTGGAACTGGGATACGAGAAGGGCGATATCGTCTCGATCAACGGCGAAAAGTTGACCCCGGCCCAGGTACTGACAAGACTCAATCAGGAAGCGGGCGCGAATGGTATTGGACGACTCGATATCGTCGAAAATCGCTATGTTGGGATGAAATCGCGCGGCTGTTATGAAACACCCGGTGGCACCGTAATGATGAAAGCGCATAGAGCGATTGAATCGATCACACTCGATCGTGAAGTAGCCCACCTGAAAGACGAACTGATGCCGAGGTACGCGACATTAATCTATAACGGTTACTGGTGGAGTCCTGAACGCCGCATGATGCAGCAAATGATCGACGCCTCACAGCTTACCGTTAATGGAGAAGTGCGTGTCAAGCTATTCAAGGGTGCGGTTACCGCGGTCGGTAGAAAATCTGCTACTAATAGCCTGTTTGATGAAGCGATTGTAACCTTCGAAGATGACCAGGGCGCCTATGACCAGAAAGATGCGGAGGGTTTTATCAAGCTCAATGCCCTGCGCATGAGAATAGCCGGCAAGCTTCGATGAAGCGGCTCGGTCTGTTCGCGTGGATGGTGGCGGTGTTGCTGTTATTGTCCGCCTGTAGCGAATCAGACCAGGCCAGCAAGGTATCGGAAACTCAAAAATATTATTTCCTCGAATCTCTCAACCTGGTAGAACAGGCGGGTCGGGCATTACAGGGTAGTGACCTGACCGAAGCCAGCATACGGCAGGCGTTGGAAACCATGGACCGGGGGCTGAAACTGGCCTTTCAGGTCGAAACCGGGTTCCTCGATAATCTCGATGCACGGCTTGGCAAAAACTACCAGCGTTATTTTGTCAAAGGCGTTGAAAATTATCGTGTTGGGATCGAAGCAGCCGATCAGGCCCAACAACAAGAGGGTCTCGAGCAACTGGGGCAGTGGGCCAGGTTCTGGTCAGCCGAACAGTCTGCGATCAAGGTGAAACTGCAGTCGCAGTAAGATCTGGCATGCGCTCCCATGTATTGTGTTAAGGGTTTTGTTTCAGGCAGGGTCCAGGGCGTTGGTTTTCGTTACTTCGTGCGACGTCACGCCAATACTCAGCAGCTAAGTGGTTATGCTAAAAATCTGACCGATGGCAGGGTTGAATTTTTACTCCAGGGGGATAAAATCGCTGTACAACTGGTGCTTGAGCTAATCCATCGCGGCCCTTCCTATGCGAACGTAACCGATGTTGAAGTTAAAGAAATTCAAACCCGCGAAATTGATAAGAGATTTCTAACGCTCTGACACTGTATTTCGTAAAGGAGACGAAACTCAGCTTTCATCGCTATTTACCGATACCGTTGGATAGCCGTCTTCGTCGACCATTACATCAAAAACGATGGGGCGGCAACAAACCTGGCAATCTTCGATGTATTCCTGCGCTTCGACCGAGCAATCGATCAGGACCCCGATTGATTCCCAGCAATAAGGGCATTGAAGATCAACTTCTGCCAGTTGATTATGACTCATTGTCGGGGCCGCATGCGCATCAACTTGCCGCTGTCGGTGGACAGGTAAATCCAGCCCTCGGGGCTTTGCGCCAGCGCACGAATGCGCTCATCGAGATCACCCAGCAGGCGTTCTTCGTCGACTGCCCTATTGTCCGCAGAGATCGAGACCCGATTCAGGTGTAGAAGTTTTAGTGCGCCGGAAAACAGGCTGCCCTGCCACTTTGGGAATGCATTGCCCGTATAGAGCAACAGGCTGCCGGGAGCGATAGAAGGGATGTAAACCTTTACCGGTTGTTCCATGCCTTCTTTTTCGGTGCCTTCGCCAACACTGATTGGAGCCCAGTACTCCTTGCCGTAGCTGATTATTGGCCAGCCGTAGTTGCGGCCTTTTTGTACCAGGTTGATTTCATCTCCGCCACGCGGACCGTGTTCGATAGACCATAAGATACCTTTATCTGCATCGAATAACAGACCCTGCGGATTGCGATGACCATAGCTCCAGATTTCTGGTCGTGCCCCTGAAACATTCAAGAACGGATTGTCGTCCGGAATAGCGCCATCGAGATTGAGCCGCATGATGGTGCCAGCGTGATTCGCCAGATTTTGTGCATTGTCACGAACGCCCCGGTCGCCGATACCAAAAAATACATGTCCCGCACTGTCAAAAGCGATGCGGCTGCCGAAATGACGACCGGTATCGGTACCAGAATCGCTAATCAACAAATCCTGCCAGTTGTTGAGCCGATCCGCATCACGCCGGGCGCGGGCGAGTGTTGTCACAAGGCCTGAAGCACTGCGCTTCGTATAGGTGAAATAAATCCAGCCCTGGTTTGCATAGTCTGGACCCGTAGCAACATCGAGCATGCCACTCTGGCCCTTGACCGCAATATTGGGCAGACCTCGCAAAGTGGTGATCCTCAGACTATCCAGTTCGATAATTTTGATTGCACCCTGGCGCTCGGTGAATATGATCTCGTTTTCATTCAGAAAGGCGATACCCCAGGGGATACCCAGGTCGTCGGCGATTTGTTCGAGTTTGAATGCCAGGTTGGGTTGGAGTATTTCTATCGGACTCGCGGCCATGCCTTGCAAAGCGACCAGCAGTAGCAAGGTCGACAGGCCAGTTTGAGATACTAAGTGTCTAAACATTCTCGAGGTAATATCCAGTTTCGTGTATGAACATGGCAAAGCTGTCACAATACTCCCTCTTGTTCGATCCCCAAACAGCGGGCGGGTTACTGGCAAGCCTGCCAGCGGGCAAGGCTGGCTCCTGCCTCGAAGATCTACGCGCCTCTGGCTGCACGTAGGCAGCAATAATCGGCAAGGTGATAGAAATCTTTGATATCACCCGAAAAATTCGCCTTTCAACAAATCTGACCCCTTGAAATTCCTGAAATTTGGGTCTGGATATCGGGGATATCAGTGCCCATATTTTTTCATCAGTCTCTGTAATGCTTGATGATCGATGGCGTGCACCTCATGGTCGCCTTGTCCCGTCATTGTTTCCGCCCTGACCAGGGCGTTGATGATGGCTTCCTCCGTCGCTTCGACTGTTGCTCGGAACAAGGGATCGAGTTCATGATTGGGAAGATAACGCAATTTAGTATTAACCGCGTTTCGCGCATCAGATACCTGGTTGTCCGTGGACATGGCCAGGAATATGTCTCCCGATCCATTTTCACCGGGTGTTCCGGTGCGTGCGACGCCAACACCAATACGCCTGGCGATGCGTTGTAACTGAGTCGGTATCAGCGGTGCATCGGTGATCGCAAGAGCGATGATGGAGCCCTGTGCGTTGGCATACGGCGGTATATTCCATGTCGTATTGTCGGTCAGATGACGGCCTACTGGTACGCCGCGGATGTTTAGATCGTAGCGTGAACCGAATTTCGCCTGCACCAAAACCCCGGTTGTAAAGGTTTCACCATTGATAGTGCAGCGGCGCGATGCAGTTCCCGTCCCACCTTTGAATTCGTAGCAGATCATACCGGTGCCGCCACCTACATTGTCCTCTAAACAGATATTCTTTAAACTAGATATCCTTACAAAATCGAATTCCGTCATAGATAGCGGCGTGGATGTTTCGCGAAGAGACAGCATCACCGATACGAAATAACTGGAATTCACCATCGGCGTTACTATCGATTGCCTGCATTCTTCCGGCTATCAATGCATCATAATCTACTTCCCCACTATTGGTGGAATAGGGGACCAGGTCGAAATAAAGATCGTCCATTGGCACGGTGCCGTGATTCACGACTACCTGATCGTAGTTTCTCTCGAACTGCAGGTCTTCGCGGTAGTCGCTACTGATAATCGCCTTCAATTGGCTGCCATCGCGAACAACATCTTCAAGGCGCTGTGCAATCGTGAAGCGCACATCCTTGTCCTGTAATTCTCGCATGTACGGGGTTAGATTGATGTTCATGACATCCGTCGCAATACGACTATCAGGCGTCATGATTTCGACATGTGCGCCTGTATTGGCAATTACCTCGGCAGACTGAAGGGCGGCGTGATCGCCTGCATCGTCAAATATCAGCACATTAGACCCGGGTTTTACACCCCTGGAAATAATATCCCAGGTAGATACCACCAGGTCATTGCCGCTTAGCAGGACCTCAGTATCTGGTAGACCTCCGGTAGCAATAATCACGACATCGGGCTTTTCGTCCCTCAGGTCAGAAACTTCGGCAAGTGTATCAAACCTGAATTCTACCCCTCGATCACTGCATTGCTGCATGCGCCAGTCAATGATTCCTAGCATCTCGCGCCGTCTAACATTTTGCGAAAGCAGTAATACCTGGCCGCCGGCCTGATTGGTTGCTTCGAATACTATTACCTGGTGTCCGCGCTCAGCCGATACGCGAGCTGCTTCGAGACCTGCTGGCCCGGCACCCACTATGGCAACTTTTCTCGCTTTGCGGGCAGGCGATATAACATGTGACATCTCCAGCTCTCGACCGGTGGAGGCGTTGTGGGTACAAAGAGCCGCTTGCCCATGATAGATGCGGTCGAGACAATAGGTAGCGCCGACGCAGGGACGAATATCCTGTTCACGTCCTTCGATAAGCTTTTGCACCAGGTGGGGGTCGGCTATGTGTGCCCGGGTCATCCCAACCATATCGAGTTTTCCACTCTTGATTGCATGGCGCGCGGTGGCAAGGTCGGAAATCCGGGATGCGTGGAACACCGGCATTTCTATTTCAGCTTTTACTCGACCCGCAAAATCTAGATGCGGTGCACTTTTCATACCGGTTACGGGAATAACATTAACCATCGCGGGATCGGTATCGCAGCGTCCACGGATAACATTCATAAAATCGACCAGTCCACTATCGCGTAGATGACGGGAAATTTTCATTCCCTCTTCAACGTCAATTCCGCCATGCTTGTATTGTTCATCCGCGGTATACCTGATCCCAACGATAAAATCGCTGCCAACCCGGTTACGAATAGCACTCAGGAGCTGATCGGAAAAGCGCATTCGGTTTTCGAAACATCCGCCATAA
>JBGUEB010000075.1:0-13794 GCA_041821565.1 Gammaproteobacteria bacterium
AATCCTGCGCCAGTAGCTGGCGAAAATCCGAACAAGGGTGCGAGCAGCGCAGTTGCCAGCACAGAGGCAAGCACGCCACGGATTGTCTTGGATGGACCCAGCGCGGGGCGCTGGTCAGCTAACCTGAGACCGCCATCGAGTGGAGCGTTCCAGCGATGTCCCATCAGCAGGCTGATGACCACCGGCGCCCCGTTGGCAATGGCGACTAACAGTACCAGAATGACGACCTGTGAAGCGTTCATGTTATCCTGACTATTCAGTGGACAAGGAACTAATAGACTACTAGGTCTCTGAGAAGGATGCGACACCGAACCCTTAAGCTTTGGCTCCCGACCCTCAAGAGACGGTCGGCTAATTAAATATTTCGATCTACATCCAGCCCATAAATCAGCCTTTTCGGTTAAAATAATTTATAAAAAAAGAAACTAAGAAATGTTGCAAGAAGGCGGCAGGTTGAACCCTTGAACTTGAATCAGTATCTTCATGGCTGACCGCGCAAAAGCCAATGCAGCGATGTTGAAATAATATGAAGCGCGGTACTACCACTGTCAGTCCATACCAGAGAGATGTGATGAGTGGTTTGACGAGAAACCTGATTTATTCATTTTTTCTTATCCTGGGAGGATGTAGTTATGCATCTCCCGAATGGAACAGTGAAGCACCTTATCCACCCCCCGGAATACCAGAAATCGGTGATATCCTCCACACCGCGACCGGTCACTACATCAACCAGCAGGAACTGTTTTCGAGCTTAATCCGCTACCCGCTGGTCTATGTAGGAGAGCAGCACGATAATCCTGCATCCCACCGCCTGCAGTTAGAGATCTTAAAGGCGATGCAGGCTCGCCATCCCGGCCAGGTGGCTCTGGGGATGGAGATGTTCCACAACGGTCAACAGGCTGCGCTCAATCAATGGGTGGCCGGTGAGTTGAGTGAGAAGGAGTTCTTGCGAGAGAGTCACTGGTTTGAGAACTGGGGCAGCGATTTTGAACTCTATCGTGAGCTGCTGGAGTTCAGTCGTGATCAGAAAATCCCTGTGATTGGCCTCAATGTTCCCAAAGCCTTAGGGCGCAAGGTCAGTATGACGCCACTGGATAAACTCGATGATGAGACCAGGGAGCAACTCCCCGAGATGGATATGAGCGACCCCTATCAGCGCGCGATGATTGAAAAGATCTTCGCGGACCATGAGGCAGGGGCACCGATAGTGGAGAGTTTCTTCCGCCGTCAGACCCTGTGGGATGAGTCCATGGCCGCTTCAGTGGCCGAGTATATGCGGGAACGCCCCGATCACCACATGGTGATTATTGCCGGGGGCTGGCATGTAAATTATGGCTTTGGCGTCCCACGCCGGGTCCATCGTCGGTTGCCGCTCCCCTATGCCCTGGTAGGGGGACATAATCTGGAAGTCCCTGATGAGAAGCTTGACCAACTCATGGATGTGCAGATTCCGGACTTTCCAATGCGGGCGGTCGACTATCTGGTCTATCAGGAGTACGAGGTATTTAAACCAGGTGGGGTCAGGCTCGGCGTAATGCTGGGGGATAGTGATGATCATGCGGGGCTGCTGGTAACTGATCGTGTGGCGGGTTCGGCGGCCGCGGAGGCCGGGATCAACAAAGGAGATCGTCTACTGCGTTTTGACGGTGTACCACTCGAGGATAACTTTGATCTTATTTATGCAGTCAAGACCAGGCGCCCGGGGGACACGGCAACTATCGAATTGAAACGTGGAGATGAGACTTTGGTGGTCGAAGCATATTTTGGACTAGAGCAGTAAACATCCGTAAAGAATCGATAGAGGGCCAATGGAGTTAGTCTCGATTGACACCAAAACAATCCACTCCAGACGATCGTTTGGCAATCATCCCCTATCGAATGACGCTTACAGATGAGAACTCCGAATAATCATTAATATTACAAATTCCGGTAACATAAACACGCAATCGGAATCCTGTTTTTATTCCCTCAAGCAGTGTATCAAACATTTTGTCCGACCCGCGTGAACCGTAATTTTGATAGAACCACGTTTTATTCTTACACCCACTTGGATTTTCCTCAACTGGAAGTTTAACCTCGTAGTAGTGACGGGAAGTCGGGATTAACTCATCTACAGTTACGAACTCTGTCCATCCTGCGCCGGCTTGAACAAAATGTGAAAAGAGTAATCCACTGACACCAATGACCATTGAAACTTTTATTTTCATGCATGCTCCATATCTCTCTAAAACGGGTTGCCCCAAGGTAAATTTAAAAGGGCTCTAATTTTAAAAAACATACTGGCGGTTAGACCTGACAACTGAACGGAGAGAACTTGGTTAGGTTCGGATGATTGATAGACATCATTTATCTTATTCTTCCTTTGCTCATTTACTGTCATCAGATCAGTAACCTGGTAACCGCTTCAGAAATTCGATTCCTGGATAATCATACCCCGATATATACAAGAATGTAATTTCTGAAGTTCATTGTGCGATAGTAGCTTTCTAGCCTTATGGAGAAGTTCGTGTTAACCAAATGAATGATCGCTAGCGGAAACGCCGACCTTCAGAGTCAGCCTGGTAACTTCTCGGATCGAACCAAAGCGGACATGGACCACTATACTGATATACTTTCACTGGTAAAAACCTGGTATCTATTTAATGTCCACAAATGTCACAACCTGGTTAAAGGAACTTGGACTTGGTCAATACGCGACTACGTTCGAAGAAAACGAACTGGATCTCGACCATTTAATAGACCTCACCGATACGGACATGAAAGACCTGGGTATCACCATTATGGGGCATCGCAAGAAATTGTTTCGAGCGATCAATGCCTTACCTGTAGCACCCCAACAAGAAGTAAGTCAGAACGACGCAGCCGCGTTAACCAACTTGTCAGCACCCGCTTCCTCAACTGAAGCCGAACGGCGTCAACTTACGGTGATGTTCTGCGATCTTGTCGGCTCCACTGAGCTGTCACAGCGGTTCGATCCTGAAGATCTTCAAATTATGATCACGTCCTACCAGGCTGCCTGCAACACCGCAATCGAACGTTTTGACGGCTATGTAGCCAGGTATATGGGTGATGGCATGTTAGTTTACTTCGGCTATCCGGTTGCCCATGAAGACGATGCTGAACGTGCCGTGCGTGCTGGCCTCGCCATAGTAGAAGAAGTAGCATTGTTAGATCTGTCCTACGAGGTTGAGCTCTCGGTACGCGTTGGCATAGCGACCGGATTAGTTGTCGCCGGAGATATCATCGGTGCAGGCGCATCTGAAGAGCGATCAGTACTCGGCGAAACACCGAATCTGGCTGCCCGATTACAGGGCATAGCAACGCCGGGAGACGTCATTATTGCTGAAACTACCCGGCGACTGGTCGAGGGGCGTATTGGAGTGGAGGCCCTGGACCCGGTTTTTGTTAAAGGATTTAGCGAATCGATAAAAGCATTTCGGGCTACCGAAATCCACGCAGCCAACCGCTTCGATGCAGCCACATCGGAAAACATGTCCCCGTTCGTAGCTCGTCAGAGTGAACTCAATTTGTTGACAGATCGCTGGCAACAGGCCTGTGCAGGAGACGGGCAGGTCGTGTTGTTATCTGGTGAGGCTGGTATTGGAAAGAGTCGAATATTGCATGAATTAGGTGTCATCCTGAGCGCGATGCCTCATATCTCGATACGTTATCAATGCTCTCCATTTAACTCTAATACACCATTTTATCCCATTGTTGAACAACTTAGAGCCACAGCCGGTTTCATTAAAAGTGATTCAAATGAAACCAGACTCGACAAGCTTGAGCAGCTCATCCGTGAAACCCTGGGCAATGTCGACACGGTTACGCCGCTGATTGCGGACCTGATGTCACTGCCGATGGATCGTTATCAGCAGTTGAATTTATCACCGCCACAGCAAAAGATGGAGACCGTCACAATACTGGTTGATCAGCTCGTAAGTTTCAGCGCCAAAAGTCCGCTGATCGTTATCGTAGAAGATATTCACTGGATCGATCCGTCGACACTTGAAGTTTTCGATGCCTTTGTCGACTCCTTTCAGAAATTACCCGTGCTGCTGGTTATGACTCACCGCCCCGGACCAGGTGTTGAGAAACGTTGGGAGGCGTTTGGGCATATCACACAAATTTCGTTAAACCGCCTGGGTCAGAAGGAAATGAGTACCCTGGTTGACAGAATTACCGACAACAGGGCTTTACCAGAGAGCGTTCTTGCACAGGTTCTTAAACGCACCGACGGTGTGCCGCTATTCGTCGAAGAGCTGATCAAGACATTGATGGAGTCAGAACTGGTTCGAGAAGTCGACGGACGGGTTGAATTCGAAAGTGACATGCCATCCATGGCAATCCCGGCCACCCTGAGGGATTCTCTGATGGCCCGGCTTGATCGCCTCCCACAGGTAAAAGAAGTAGCGCAGGCCGCTGCCTGTATAGGACGCGATTTTTCTTACGCATTGCTCGCTTCGATTGTTAATTCCGATAACCTCAGTGAAAAGCTCGGTCAGCTGGTCGATGCAGGGCTGGTGTTTCGTCGCCGGTCGGGAGATTTGGACCGATTCGTTTTCAAACACGCATTAGTACAGGATGCGGCGTACGAGAGCTTACTCAAATCCCGGCGCAAGGAGCTGCATACGCGCATTGCTAAATCACTCGAAGATGAACATTCCGAGGGAGCGGAAATCGGGCTCGAACTGCTCGCCCATCACTACACCGAGGCGGGTCAATCCGAATCTGCGCTCCGATACTGGCTAAAAGCGGGACAGCAGAGCGCGAAGCAATGCGCCCACGCCGAGGCAATTGCCCATTTGCGCCAGGGACTTTCTATTGTTGATGCTTTGCCCGAAACTGAGAAAAGACATCGCCATGAAATCGAATTTCGGATGGCTTTGGGAGTACCTCTGCTGAACAAGGAAGGAGCGGCATCGCAACTGGTAGTCGAGAATTATGTCCGTGCCCAGACCCTGTGTGAACAACTGGGCGAGGATCAACACTTATATCCAATACTGTGGGGATTATGGTTCCATCATTACATCAATTCGAAGCTACCCAGGGCATATGAGATGGCTGACCGGTTACTGGAAATAGGCCAGGATCGAAACGATACGGAATTGATGCTGGAAGCGCACCATTGCCAGTGGGCTGTCCGATATATCAAGGGCGACCTTAGCTCCTCTCTCGAACACTGTAATCAGGGCATACAACTCTATCAGACTGATGCGCATCATGCACTGACCTACACCTACGGCGGGCACGATCCAGGAGCCTGTGCGCGATACGTCGGTGGAGTTGTATCATGGCTATTGGGTTTTCCGGAGCAGTCGCAAGAAAAATTCGATTCGGCGTTCAGCCTGGCAAGAGAGCTGAATCATGCCCCGACTTTATCTGCCACTCTGTCACTATTTATACTGACCTGTATTTTCCGGCGGGAGGTAGAGTTGCTCGAGCAGACGGCGAAAGAGTTACTTGAGCTGGCCGAAGATGAAAAGATGCATGACACTGTGGCTATCGCTAAAGGAGTAATCGGCTGGGTAAAGTTTCAACGGGGAGACAGGAAAGAAGGACTCAGTATGATGCGTGAAGAGGCGAATCGGTATCTTCAAACGGGTATTGCCTGGTCAGCATTACCTATCTCTTTATATGCCGAATCCATGGCGCAAACAGGCGAGGTGAAAGAAGGTTTAAAATTGCTTGAAGACACCATTAACAAGGGGCTAAGTGATGACGTGCACTGGTGTTTGGCAGAGTTACATCGTGTAAAAGGGCGGTTGTTACTTGGCAATTCGACAAAAGCCCAATCCGGGGCTGAAGAGGAGTTCCTGGAAGCCATAGAAATTGCTCGTGCGCAAAATGCAAAGTCCCTGGAGTTAAGATCCTCCGCGGACCTCGCCCGTCTATGGCAGTCGGAGGGTAAAACTGAGCAGGCCCGCGAGTTGCTTTACCCTGTTTACGACTGGTTCACTGAAGGATTTGACACAAATGACCTAATACAGGCTAAAGAATTACTGAGTGAGTTAAAGTAATGCAATACTGACAAACGGCATCATAATCGTAATCGACCTAATTTAGCAGGTTCAAACGATTAACAAATTGCGACCTGATATTAGGTGTCCACTTTCAGTAATTGTGTATTGTGTCCCGGGTTCCGGATCTAATTTTGTTTTACCCGATCAATTGCTACACGTATTAGTTCCATTGCTTCCTCGGCCTCGCCCCAGCCCTTCACTTTCACCCACTTTTCTGACTCAAGATCCTTGTAGTGTTCAAAGAAATGTGCAATTTGATCCAGCATGACCGGTCGAATATCTCTATAACTCCCGACATCCCCATAGTAGGGGTGAAGATCATCGACAGGCACACAGAGAATTTTTTCATCTACGCCGCTTTCATCCTCCATCATTAAAACACCAATCGGGCGGGAGCGGATAACGACGCCGGGAATCACCGGTATCTGGCCCAGAACAGCGGCATCGATAGGATCGCCATCATCAGACAGAGTATGAGGTATGAAGC
The DNA here is from genome assembly GCA_041821565.1 of Gammaproteobacteria bacterium. Classification (GTDB taxonomy): domain Bacteria; phylum Pseudomonadota; class Gammaproteobacteria. Next base: position 6,508 of record JBGUEB010000075.1, read on the forward strand.
CGTAGTTGCAAGGATAGTACATAGCGGTGTGCAGGAACCGGTCGACGAACATGGCGCCCGATTCCTTATCTAATTCGTACTTAACAGGCACCCCGCCGATAGGTATCTCTATAATAACATTAACGTCGTAAGGTGGATTTTTCCCAATCGGAATTCGGTCAACTATCATGTGTTTACTCCTTCACTGTTGGTATCAGAATCTGATGCTGCCGGAATGCGCCTGAAACAGGAACATCACATCGCTTTCTAGCCTGGCACCGATAAATACATCACCAAACCATTTTTCAACAGAGCCCTGATCACCGATGTAGATCAACTACTCGGCATCTCTTAACTGGAAATAGAGAGATTGACACGCCGCTATTTAGAAGAAACGGAGCCGATACTAGCCCGCCGAATCAATGAATATAATCAGTCTCTAACGATAAACCCACCGTTTTAATTTCCATTAAAAGTGGTAGTAATTTTTGTTTAGATAGCCGACCACATCATCAACTTCATCATCAAACCAGGTTATTCCGAGGTTGTCTTTACAAAAGCGTACCTGAGTACCCAGTCTGGGTAAGGTCTGCACTTTTCTATTCTCGCGTATGTAGAGTGATGAATCATGACAGACGGTACATTTTTCAGCGTGCAGCTCACTGCCATTATCGATGTCAGCGGTATGAGCCGATGCTGTAATAACTATGGTCGATACAAATAAGATAAGAGATTTCATAAGCTTCTCCATATTGACTACTGGCTAAATGCGCGATCCCGGCTACCAGTCAATGGGACAGACGATATGGTCCGCGGGATAAGTACTGCAAGTAATACTGTACACCCATTATCCCGGATATCACATAGCTTTCAAATGAGACTGGTCCTTCGATTCTTCAAGTGTGCAGAAATTAATCATCTTGCCTCGCCCGGTGACAAAGTCACCGGGTGCTTGTGCACTGTATGTTAAAGTCCTGCGATATTCATCGAAGGTAGCCTCGTATGTCTAATTCTGAAATGTTTATCTATGCCCTGCTGTGGATAAGCTTCGGATTTGTCCACTCCCTGCTTGCGCGGGCGTCTATCAAACGCTTACTGCAACCGTTATTTGGACGCGCTTACCGCATTAGTTATAACCTGTTTTCGGCCCTGTATATCGGGCTCGTCATCATCGGTGGCCAGCTTGTGCTGGGTGAAAATTCAGTAAAGTTCGAGATCGGGAATGAGCTTGCTTTTCTCGCTATAGCGATCCAGTCGAGCGGGGTAGTTATCATTTTGTTCGGCCTTACCCAATACGATCTGGGACGTTTTAGTGGTGTTACCCAATTACATCATGGTGACAGCTTAACAGCCGATGAAGAGCCACTGCACATTACCGGTATGCACCGTTATGTACGACATCCCCTCTACCTGGGAGCTTACCTGTACTTACTGGGCGGGGCAGTGAGTGAATTTGGGATGCAGACAGCCTTATGGGGTTGCCTGTATTTATGGGTGGGGACCTGGTTTGAAGAACGCAGCCTGGTTAATCAGTATGGGCGCGCCTATTTGGAATATAAAGAAAAAGTACCCGCCATATTTCCGTTTAAAGGGCGAGCAATAGAATAAAAATTATTGATCCAGAAGTTCCTGTTCCATGGAAAGGAATACCTGGTACGCATTAATCCGATTGCCTGCCTCAAATGCGGGTAAATGCTCAAATTGTGACCAGTCAGCCTCACTATAAATTTCGTCAAATGACATTAGTTCACTGACGCCTTCTCGCATCGTCTCGCGCATAAAAGCGAGGTATTCACGTGTCAGGGATATTCTCTCGGACGGCTCAAACGTTGCAGGGCCGTGACCGGGCACCAATGCCTTGAGGCCGGTGGTTTCGAGTTTTTCCAGGGTTTCGAGCCAGTGCTTCGTATCTCCACTACCGATAAACGGAATTCGAGACCGAAATATGATATCACCCGAAAATAGCACCAGGTCGGGTTCGACCAGCATGGCAAGGTCGCCATCCGAATGCGCCTTGCCCTGGTAGTTGATAGTGAGTGTTTTAGTCCCCGCCTGAAACGTCGCCGAGCTTTTGATAATCTCGTCAGGATAAACTAAGCGGGTATCATCGTTGACCCAGGGGGACAGGGAGAATTGTCTTTCTTCCAAACGCTCAAGTGCAACATCAGATTCGAGATAGTCCAGGGCGCCATCGGGTGCGTAAATTGTTACGCCTTCTTCTTCGAAGACCTGTAATCCATAAATGTGGTCCGCGTGATAGTGACTAACAATTACCCGTGTGATGGGCTGGTCGGTAACTGATTTTATCAGTTTAACCAGATTTTTCGCCAGCGATGGAGTACCGAGTGCATCGAAAACAACAACCCCCTCACCCGTTATTACGAAGCCCGCGTTGGATATGAAACCTTCATTATCGGTAGCAATACCTGGAATGCCTTCAACGTAATAAATATCCTGCGAGATTTGTTTGAGTTGCATATCGACTTCACTCTGCGCATATTCAATCGCGAAGACTTGCATCGAGAACATTAAAACGAAAACTATCGTAACTAACTTCATAACCAGGCTTCAATAGTGGTAATTTTTATTGGAGCAATACTGGCGGACCTGGTCAACCTTTTTGTTACAAGCTGGTTATGAGCTTAACCCCTTTATGAGTCAACTAGCAGGACCCGATTATACAAACCCTGAATTTACAGTCGCAACCCGCCATCCAGCTCAAGCACGCGGCCGCTAAAATAGTTATTTTCGAAGATATAGGTAACCGTATCCGCTAACTCATCAAGCTGACCGCCACGCCGCAAAGGAATTGCGCTGAGCAGTCGATCATAGGCTTCCGGTTTCATAGCGGCGACCATGTCAGTTTCGAATACACCCGGAGCGATGGCGGCGGCACGTATTCCAAAGCGTGCGAGTTCTTGCGCCCAGGTTACGGTTAATGCCGCTACGCCTGCCTTGGCCGCAGAATAATTGGATTGCCCGGCATTTCCTGCCCGACTGACACTGGAAATATTGATGATAGCGCCCTGTGTGCCGCTTTCGATCATCTTAGTTGCGGCCTCCCGGCCACACAGAAATACGCCGGTTAGATTGACATCGATCACTGCCTGCCACTGAGCCAGTGACAGGCGTTCAATCACCAGTCCATCCTTCGCCTTGACCATCAGCCCATCACGCAGAATTCCGGCGTTATTGACCAGTCCCGAGATTGGCCCCAGATCGGTTTCAATGCTGGAGAACAGGTCTATCACCTGCTGCTCGTCAGCCACATTGGCAACATAACCCCTGACTTCGGCCCCGCCTGATTGGCATTCAATCACAGCCTTATTCAATGACTGTTCATTCAAATCAACCAGGGCTACGCGCGCGCCTTTGGCGACCAGCTCTAATCCGATAGCCTTGCCAAGCCCCTGGGCGCCCCCTGTTACTACAAATGTGTTTCCTTCAATATCCACTATAAAGCTCCTTAAGCTTGTGTTTGAGTACTTTGCCCGCTACGTTGCGCGGAAAACTTTTCAGCAACACTACGTCTGAAACGCGCTGATATAAAGTAATCAGGCAGGTACAGTTTGATCCCTTATGATCCCGTCATGCTCTTCATCTGTCCAGGCCAACGCCTCGAAAGCGTGCGCGAACCGTGAAAAAAGCACCAATATCGAGCAGCGGCCCCGGCGGCATCCATGCCGCAGGTGCCGAAGCGAGGCAATCACTAATCGCCTGCGAAGTCTCGCCGCTGGCATAGTCGGCGATGGCTGTGCCAAAGGCGGTGCCGCGACTGACACCTGAACCATTGTAACCGCCCGCAAAATAAATATTATTGCGTTGCCGACCGAAAAAATTTGTACCGTTGCGGGAGATGCCTTCTACACCCGACCAGGAATATTCGAAAGGCACCTGCGCGAATTGTGGAAAGCGTTTATCGAATCCTTCGCGGTGGATAGCCTGACGACGGGCCAGTTTTTTATCCGACAGCAACTTCGAGCCATGATATTCGGCTGTGTTGCGAATACACAACCGATGGTCCCGCGTCAGCCGCAGCGTTGCCCCGCCACCGTGGAGGGAAATAACACCCCATTCTGTTTCACTGCCTAGACTGGCAAGTTCCTCGCTGCTTAAAACCCGCGTGAAACTACCCGATAAGGTGCTACCAACTAGATAGGGGCGCAGGAAACCGAGTGTGGATGCCTCATAGTTCATTGCCAGGATGAGCTTATCCGTCTTTACCTCACCGGCTGCTAGCTGGAGGGTCAGCGGTTTCCCATCTTCGATCTTAAGTACCGGGCTTTGCTCATGCAGCCTGACGTTTGCCGGTAATGTATGCGCGAGTCCGCGCACCAGGGCGGCCGGTTGTAACAGCGCCCCGCCGGCGACATGGACACCGGCACGATAAAGACCGGTACCCAGTCGATCATGTAAACCAATTTTATCAAGGGGTGTATGGTTAATCTCCAGGGTTTCGAGATAGCGTATAAAGTGCTTATACTCCTCGGTTGCCATCCGATCAGCGGCGGTATGATAAATGCCCTGCTCACACCATTGACAGTCAATAGCATTCTCAGCAACCTGCGCACGCAACAGATCCAGACCCGCCTGATTGATACGATTGACCCTACGATAGTTTTCAACCTGGTCCGGGACAACCCCGCCCGGGAACTGGCTGGTGGCGACAGCAAAGCCGGAATTGCGCCCGGAAGCACCCTGCCCGACAAGCCGTGCGTCCAGCAATAATATTTCCTCATCAGGATGAAGTTCACCCAGTCGACGGGCGCTGGCCAATCCCGTCAAACCCGCTCCAATCACCACCCATGGCAGCCTGTGGGCTCCGCTTAGGGGTTGACTGGGCTGAGGTTCTAGCAAAAGCTCCGCCCAACCATGAAGATCTGTTGGAAAAAGTTTAGAAGCAAATGGCATGGATGAATATCCTACTATAGAACAAAGTCAGAATCGATGGAGCCGGTCTCAGTCAGCTGTTACCGATTCATGTCAGTGACATTTGATCTTAAAACCAGGGCGACGGCCTACTCGGGTAATCCAGCGATACGCAACCCGTCCAGGATCATGTCTAGATGTTCCGGGTTACGAATTGGCCAGAGTAGGCGCAACCGGGATACGGTCACAGTCGGAGACAACTCCAACAGCTTTGCAACCGCAGAACGGGCCTCTTCCATGCGCCCCAGTTGCACAAGTGCGGGGGCTAATACCCGGTAGGTAGTATCCCAACCTGGATAAATGCGAGCAGATTTTGTTGCCAAGTTGCAGGCCTGATCTGGTCGACCGCACATGAGATGGGCCATTGCCGCTGACGAAAAGAAAAAGAATGCCCCTGGGTCCCCTGGACTCACCCGAATAGCATCCTCAATACAGGTGAGGCCCTCTTCCGGATTTCCACATATGTTTAACGCGGCACCGACCAAAAAGGATACAAATGCAATATTGGGGTTAAGCTCCCGGGCACGATTTACTGCCTCGAGACCCTGGTTATAGTCACGCGCAATCATCACCAGAACGAAGCCGGCGACGACCAGCACCAGGGCATCGTCTCTATCAGCGGCAATTGCGCGACGCGCCAGCGCAACGGCCGCCCCGGCATCATCATTCCCGTAGTCGCCCCAGGCCCGGGTCACACGCTCTTCGTACGCCCAGGCCAGGTAAGCCAGCGCTGGCGCATAATTTGGGTCGAGTTCGATGGCCTGGTGCAAAAGATTTAAAGCCCGCTCATTTGGTTCTGGTCTAATCGCGAAAAGATGAGGCAGGGCCTGTAGATAGAGGTCGTACGCGCCGATATCTTTTGGTAGTTTACGCTTCGAGCGTGCAATTTCTGCCAACCGCAGCGAGGGCTCAATGGCACCCACAACACTTTCCGTGATTCTGTCCTGGAGCGCAAATACGTCCTCAAGGTCGCCATCGTATCGATCAGCCCACAAGTGGGTCCCGGTTTCAGCCTCGATCAACTGACCGGTAATGCGCAGTCGATTGCCACCCTTGCGTACACTCCCTTCTAATATATAGCGAACCCCCAGTTCCCTGGCGATCTCGCGAATATCGACATGGCGACCTTTATAGGCAAAGCTGGAGTTACGTGCGATAACAAACCATTGTTTGATGTGGGATAGCGCGGTAATTATGTCCTCGGCTATACCATCGGCAAAGTATTCCTGATCAGGGTCATTGCTCATGTTGGCGAATGGAAGCACGGCAATCGATGGTTTCTCCGACGCGCTATCGCCAACCGGTTGCGCAATTGACGCAGTCTCGTTTACCTCCACTAGCGGTAACGCTTCGCCCTGTTTCAGTCTGGCTGCAAAAGCCCTTACCGGTTGATCGAACCCTTTCAACATCTGCTCACCCAGGCTTTCGAAGTTGTAGGGCATTCGCGTTGGCACTGTCTCTGATACGGCACCCTGTACGACGATTCCACCCGGTTCGGCCAACTGTTCCAGTCGCTGCGCTAATACGACTCCTGCGCCTGTAATCGTACCATCAGCAATAACCACTTCACCGAGGCTGATACCTATGCGTAATTCAGGGCGAATGTCGTCGTCGAGGGTCGTGTTCAGTGCTGCATTCTGGATCTGAAATGCGAGCGAGGCCGCTACCGCATCCGATGCACGCTCAAACTCGGCGACAATCGCGTCTCCGCGTAGCTCGTGTGCTATTCCTCCATAAACTACAATAGTTTCAGAGAATTGACGGAAAGCAGCCTGGATGCGTTTGTGAGCGAGGGTTTCGTTACGCTGGACCAGCGATGTAGAACCGACTACATCGGCGTGTAGAATGACCGCTAACTTGCGTGAGAGATTGTTTTTATTCATTGACCCCCACTTTGCAATCAAATTTAATCAATTTCAAACTTACTGAACATTACTCCTTTGCCCATCTAGTGCAAGCCTCAAGGCTGTTGGATGAAAGGCTAAGCCACCCGGCAGTCGAGCCCCGATAACAAGGCCTCACCAAATATACCGGAAACAAATAGAGAGCATTGTTATGCGGGCTCACCGCCAAAATGCTCCCAGAATTCCTTTTTTGGATGGCGGTGCGGGAATGCTGTTTCAGGCACTGGAAGCTCAAGAAAGCGGCATAATGGTTCCCATCCATCGGCGACATGAAAGACAAGCAACCGGTCTGCTGGTATGGTGTCGCGTACCTTCTCATTGTTCAGCCTGTAAGCAGCGATCGCAGTGTCGCGATCGTTAAAATCGCCAAACGTCTGTTTCACAAACCAGCCATTCATAGTCTCAAAGATTTCGGCGAGATGTGGCGGCAAATCCAGGTTGGGAGCGACGGCGAAGAATTTGCCGATTGTGTTGT
>JBGUEB010000076.1:0-13633 GCA_041821565.1 Gammaproteobacteria bacterium
TCTTACGCTTGCGTGAGCTTAAGGCTCCGAGAAAATCATCGAAGTTCTGGTATTGTGCATTTTGCCAGTGAAATTGAATATCGGATCGCAGCATGATGCTGTTGTTATCGAAGCTTCGTAATACCGATTCACGTGCAAATAATATGTGCCAGGAACTCAGTTTTTGCTGCTCACAAAACTGGATTACCGCGCTGCAAAGTTTTAAACGGTAGTCGTGTCGAGAGCTCTCGTCACCGGCGAGGGCCTGATTGATCAGGAATCGTTCACCCGTCGCCGGTGTGTAGGGAATGGCGGTCACCAGCTTGGGAAAATAGTCCAGTCCGCTACGTTGATAGGCCTGGGCCCAGGCATGGTCAAAAACCAGTTCACCATAGGAGTTGGTCTTGATATAGCAGGGCAGGGCTGCTGCCAGGGTTTCGCCCTCGTAGATTAAAAAATAAACCGGGTGCCATCCGAATGGCTCCAGGCAGTCGTATTGCTCTAGCCCGTAGAGGAAGGCATGCCGAGTAAAAGGATAATCGGCTTCACCGAGACTATCCCAGTGCGATGCGTCTACCTCGGCCAGGCTATGGCTAACGTTAACCTTCAAATCAGACATTCATGCGATATGAAAATCAGGGTTAGCCCCTGGAATCGAGATACTTCTCGGCATCGAGTGCAGCCATACAACCACTTCCCGCCGAGGTAATCGCCTGTTTATAAACGTGATCCATGACATCGCCGGCGGCGAATACGCCTTCGATACTGGTTGCAGTCGCGTCACCATCCGGACCGCCTTTAACTGTGATATAGCCATTCACCATGTCGAGCTGCTCGGCAAATAAAGCTGTATTAGGTTTGTGTCCGATGGCGATAAATATGCCGGCGACATCAAGTTCCCTGGTCGAATCATCCTGCACGTTGCGAATCCGCAGGCCGGTCACGCCCGAATCATCTCCCAGCGCCTCATCAAAAACATTAAACCATTCAATACTGACATTGCCATTTTTGGCTTTCTCAAATAATTGATCCTGCATGATTTTTTCCGAACGCAGTGCATCACGACGATGAACCAGGGTAACGTGACTGGCAATATTTGACAGGTAGAGGGTTTCTTCGACCGCGGTATTACCGCCGCCAATTACAGCAACATTTTGATTTTTAAAGAAAAAACCATCACAGGTGGCACAGGCGGAAATACCCTTACCCTGGAATTTTTGTTCCGAAGGCTCGCCCAGGTACATGGCACTGGCGCCAGTGGCAATAATCACTGCATCGCAAGTGTACTCGGCGCTGTCACCGACTAGACGTTTCGGTGTCTCGTTTAGAAATACGCTGTGAATGTGGTCAAAAACAACATCGGTATCGAAACGCTCCGCATGCTCTTGCATGCGTTGCATTAACACAGGCCCGGTTAAGCCCTGAACATCACCCGGCCAGTTATCCACTTCGGTCGTGGTCATTAACTGACCACCGGCTTCGACACCGGTAATCACCAGGGGTTTCAAATTCGCCCGGGCTGCATAAACGGCAGCGGAGTAACCAGCGGGTCCGGAGCCAATGATAATGACACGGCGATGTTGGTTTTCAGACATATTAATTCCAGAATTCGATTGGCAATAGAAAGGGCTGCTAATAGTAAATGTTCAGGCTTTAATGTAAACACGTAAATACCTACATTACTGAAGTGGGAACGAGTAGCGGGTTTTCAAGGTGTTACTGCCATGCATTCTGGCAGCAAAACGTATCGTCATACCGGCCCATGAGCCGGTATGACTGCCATGGATGGTGGAAATGCAGTAGGGTTGCCAGGAGCAACCCCTGCCCATTGAACAGAGTTTCCTGGAAGTTTCGGAGGCCGCTATGAGATGGATACCGGGTCGGAGCCCGGTATGACGAAGGATGGCTGGTACGATAGCGTATTGTGGTGATAAATTCATAGTTTCAAATTGTTATATGGTCGATTAACTGTCTGATCGTGTAGAATGCGCAGATTAATTTTCACGATGTATTCTAGTGGCACAGGCAAAAATAAAACCCAGGTCTAGTATTCAGGATCAAAAACTGATATTCGCCGAGCATATGAACCAGCGCTTACGCGAAGCAGGTATGTTGATTTCGCTGGCGGTGGCTACCTACTTCATCGTCGCGCTTTATAGTTATGACGCGCAGGACGCTGCCTGGTCGCATAGCGGCACCAATGACGAGATTCATAATTTTGGCGGGGTGGCCGGCGCCTGGATAGCCGATTTATCATTCTACCTGTTCGGCTTCCTGGCTTTTTTATTGCCGATTATGATTTACTACAACGGCATCATCCTCGTAAAAACTAAAAATGCCAGTACCGAAGAACGCTATCAGTTGCTGCTCTTTCGCTGGAGTGGGTTCGTCATAACGCTGATCTCCGGCTGCGCCTTGTCCAGTTTAAATTTTGCTGTCGATCCGGGTACGATGCCCGCCGATGCTGGCGGCATACTGGGGCAGATTACCGGTACTTATTTCGCGCAGGGGCTCGGTTTCCTCGGCGCGACGGTGTTGCACCTGGCGTTGTTTCTTGCCGGACTGACATTATTCTCGGGCATTTCATGGCTCGCGCTTGCCGATAATATTGGCAAATACACCCTGATGTTGGTCGACAAGGTAATCGATCGTTACCACCTTTTACGAGACCGTGCCGAGGGCCAGCGTAATCGGACTGAGCGAGAGCAGGTATTTACGATCCAGAAACAAAAGCAGGAAACCCGCAAACCACTGAAAATCGAACCGGTGGTGATGCAGGTCGAGCAAAGTGTACGTGTCGAAAAAGAAAAACAGATTCCGTTGTTTCATACCAGCAACAGTAAACGCGACTCGATTCCATCGACGGCGTTACTGGATGAACCCAGGCCGAAGGTAGCGGGTTATAGCGTTTCAGCGCTTGAGGCCATGTCAAAGCAGTTGGAGTTGAAACTGCTCGATTTTGGTATCGAAATTCAGGTGGAGTCAGTACACCCCGGACCCGTGATTACACGTTTCGAAATATTGCCGGCACCGGGTGTCAAGGTTAGCCAGATCAGTAATCTGGCCAAGGACCTGGCACGCTCGCTATCGGTCATGAGTGTGCGTGTTGTCGAAATTATCCCGGGTAAATCGGTAATGGGGCTGGAAATTCCGAACGAACATCGTGAGCTGGTGGTATTGAGTGAAATCATCCGCTCCAGTAATTTCGATAAATCAAGCTCACCCTTAACCCTGGCGCTGGGTAAGGATATCAGCGGCAAGGCGGTGGTTGTCGATCTTGCCAGAATGCCTCATTTACTGGTGGCCGGAACGACTGGTTCGGGTAAATCGGTTGCGATCAATGCGATGCTGCTGAGTTTGCTATACAAGGCTACGCCCGAAGATGTGCGCTTGATTTTAATCGACCCAAAAATGCTGGAATTAAACATATACGAGGGTATTCCGCACTTAATAGCCCCGGTGGTCACCGATATGAAAGAGGCCGCCAATGCACTGCGCTGGTGTGTAGCCGAGATGGAACGCCGCTATCGCCTGATGGCTTCGCTAGGGGTACGGAATATTACCGGTTATAACCGAAAAGTAAAAGAGGCCAGGGATGCCGGTACGCCGATCATGGATCCCTTGTTTGACAAAAACAAGCTATTGTTGAATCCAGAGGCCAAACCCGAAGAGCTGGAAACACTGCCTTATATTGTTGTCGTAGTCGACGAATTTGCCGATATGATGATGGTTGTCGGTAAAAAAGTCGAAGAACTGATTGCGCGGCTGGCGCAAAAGGCGCGCGCTTCCGGCATACACCTGTTGCTGGCAACGCAGAGGCCCTCAGTGGATGTTATTACTGGCCTGATCAAGTCCAATATACCTACCCGTATTGCCTTTCAGGTGTCATCGAAGGTGGATTCTCGCACCATTCTCGATCAAATGGGTGCTGAAAACCTGCTCGGTCATGGCGACATGCTTTACCTGCCACCCGGCACCAGCGTTCCCGAAAGAATACATGGTGCATTTGTCGATGACCATGAAGTGCATGCGGTAATCGAAGATATCAAAAAAGCGGGTGGACCGAATTACATCGAAAACGTGCTGGAAGAATCACAGGCAGCCGTATTACCGGGTGAATCCCCCAGGGATTCTAGTGGCGGTGAGGCAGATCCGTTGTACGACGAAGCGGTTGCAGTTGTCACCGAAACGCGTAAGGCATCGATTTCCTATGTTCAGCGACGACTTAAAATCGGCTATAACCGCGCCGCCCGGATGATTGAAGAGATGGAAACCGCCGGCGTGGTCTCAATGGTTCAGGCAAACGGTGGCCGTGAAGTCTTGGCACCACCGCCACCCACAATGGATTAATGGATTTAAAAATGCGCTTTTTCCGTGATAGCTGCGTCAAACCTGTGCTCGAATCCTCATGTATAGTTTATACATTCCGGTTCTGTGCGCAGTTTTTCCTTGCTCTAACGAAAAAATCACTATTTTTAGGAATCCATTAATTATGAAATTTTTAATTGTGGCAGTAGTGTTGGTTGGTATTTTAAATTCACAAGTATTCGCGCAAAGTGCCGAACAGCAGTTGAGTGATGCGCTCGCTGGTATGGATAACTTGACCGCTGATTTCAAACAGACGGTGCTCGATGATAACAAGCAAGTCGTACAACAAAGTAGCGGCAACCTGGCTATTCAGCGGCCAGGGAAATTCGCCTGGATTTATACGACACCTTATGAACAACAAATCATTGCCGATGGCGAGGAATTATGGGTTTATGATGTCGAGCTTGACCAGGTAACCGTGAAACCCATGAAAACAGGGCTCGCCTCGGCACCCATCATGATCTTAATGCGGAAAAATGAAATAAGCACGGAATTTGAAATTAGTGAAGTAGGGCAGCGAAAATTTCTCTACTGGATAGAACTGAAACCAAAATCCCAGGATATCGACTATACCAGCGTGTTTATCGGCCTCGAAGATGGTGCGGTAAAGGCGATGGAATTACGCGATAAATTTGGCCAAAGCACACAAATTGTATTCGAAAATTTACGCCTCAACGTGGTGCATAATCCGGCTACCTTCAAGTTTGTGCCACCGGAAGGGGTAGACGTATTCGGTTTAGGTGGATAGTACTTACTAAGGAACCTCTGATTAATTCGTCATTGCGAGGAGCGAAGCGACGTGGCAATCTCTAACTCACTGATATTACAGCATAAGATTGCCGCGCTGCGCTTATGGCCATGCAGTAATCTACGAATTAATCAGAGGTTCCCTAAGTAAATTTCCGGGAAATTCATGACTGATTTATTTGAAACTTCTAAGGGTTTTCATCCATTAGCTGACCGGATGCGGCCGCGGCGCCTGGATCAGATATTCGGGCAATCGCATTTGCTGGGTGAGGGTAAACCTTTGCGTCAGGCGATCGAGAGTAACAGGTTGCATTCGATGTTGTTCTGGGGGCCACCCGGGACGGGTAAAACAACCATCGCCAGGCTTATAGCGCAGTATTCCGATGCCAGGTTTTTAACTATATCAGCTGTCCTGTCCGGGGTTAAGGAAATCCGGGAAGCGATCGAACAAGCCAGGCAACACCAGGGCAAGACGGTCCTGTTTGTCGATGAGGTACATCGTTTCAATAAATCACAACAGGACGCATTTTTACCTTTCATCGAAGATGGTACCTTCCTGTTTGTCGGCGCGACAACAGAAAATCCTTCCTTCGAACTTAATAATGCCTTGCTGTCCCGAACTCGCACCTATGTATTAAAACCGATCTCCGCAGAAGAAATTGAGAAGGTAATACGAAGGGCTCTGGTGGATGAAGAAGATGGCCTTGGTAGTCTCAGGCTTTCGATTGACGACGATGCCTGTGCGATGCTGGTGAACGCAGCGGATGGTGATGCGAGGCGTGCGTTAACCTATCTTGAGATCATTAGCGACCTCGTCGAATCCGGTGCGATCAATGCCGAACTGGTGGCCGAGATTGTCGCCCAGGGCTTGCGCCGTTTTGATAAAAAAGGCGATGTGTTTTACGAGCAGATTTCAGCGCTGCACAAATCGGTGCGTGGTTCAGACCCGGATGCCGCGCTCTACTGGTTTTGCCGGATGATAGATGGCGGTTGTGATCCGGTTTACATAGCCCGCCGTGTTGTTCGCATGGCAATAGAAGATATTGGCATTGCCGATCCGAGAGGGCTTGAGTTGACTCTCAACGGCTGGCAAATCTATGAGCGGCTCGGTAGCCCCGAGGGTGAACTGGCGATAGCACAGGGAATAGTTTACCTGGCCTGCGCGGCTAAAAGTAACGCAGTTTACACCGCCTATGGGCAAGCCATGGAAGATGCAAAAAAATTCGGCAGCCTCGATGTGCCGATGCATCTACGCAATGCGCCGACACAGTTCATGAAAGACCAGGGTTACTCTGATAACTATCGTTACGCCCACGATGAAGACGATGCATTTGCCGCGGGTGAACTATACTTTCCAGAGGGTATGCCTGCGAGGCAATACTATCACCCGGTCGATCGGGGCCTGGAAATAAAAATTGCCGAGAAACTCAATCACCTGCGCAACCAGAATCAAACAGAACAATGAGCGATAAGCCTTACTCTGAATCCTGCGATCAAAACAAGCATCACATACAGGCTGTGCTTGAGCCTTATCTGAAAGATGGGGTCAGTGTTCTGGAAATTGGCAGTGGTACGGGTCAACATGCCCAGTTTTTTGCTTCCCAGTCACCACAAATAAACTGGCAAACCTCTGATTTATCCGAAAATTTGCCTGGTATCAGGGCCTGGTTGGGCGATTCTGAGCTTGCCAATACCCCTGATCCGATTGAACTGGACGTGAGTTCGTCCTGGCCGGAAGCGAGCTATGATTTGCTCTTCACTGCGAATTCCTTCCACATCATGAATCATGAACAGGTGGAACATAGCTTGCTGCATTGTATCGAGTGCCTTAAACCGGATGGTCACCTGATCGTATATGGACCGTTTAATTACAATGGCGAATATACCTCGACCAGTAATGAGCGTTTTGACTACTGGTTGAAATCGCGTGATCCTCAAAGTGGCATCAAGGATTTTGAGTGGCTTCAGCAGATAGCCCAGAAAAACGGACTGAAACTGCTTGACGATGTTGCTATGCCTGCCAATAATCGTACGCTTATCTGGCGCTACGAAACTTTCGCACAATAATGATGACTAAAGCCTGTGCGTTCAGAACAATGACTATTATCTCACTTCAACCCGGGAAATTTAATGAATAAAGGCATAACCCTGGCAGTGTTTAGCTGCCTGCTATCCATGACTAATTTTGCATTGGCAGCTGAGGGCCGATGGTATAATCCGGACCAGGTTAATCGTGGTGCACAGCTATTCCAGGAAAATTGTGCCAGCTGTCACGGTGCTAACGCCGAGGCAACAGCCAACTGGAAAGAAAAAGACAGCGAAGGCAAGTATCCGCCACCACCGCTGGATGGATCCGCACATGCCTGGCACCATTCACCGATACAGCTCAGAAAGACCATCCAGCAGGGCAGTATTCAGCTCGGTGGAGTCATGCCGGAATTTGCATCGAAGTTAAATGACGATGATATCGATGCTGTAGTTGCTTTTTTCCAGTCCCGGTGGCCGGATCAAACCTATCAAAAGTGGGCGACCCAATTTAAGGTCGCTGCACCTGATCCCAAGTTGGCTGAAATCACCCGGTTACTGAAATTGCGTCTCGGTACGTCTAATATTACGCCTCCGGTGGAAACACCAATCGAGGGTATTTATCAGACCCAGTTTGGAAATCGATTTGGTTACCTGGCCGAGGGGGGGCGCTACGTGTTTATCGGTGACCTAATTGATTTGCAACGGCAACAAAATTTAACTGAAAATAGTCGCCGCCAGGCCACCAATGCCGAAATCGCCCAGATTCCAGATTCAAACCTGGTAGTTTATCCAGCCAGTAATATTGAAAAAGCAGTATTAAACGTATTTACCGATACCTCTTGCCCCTATTGTCAGAAACTCCATGAAGAAATTCAGTATCTACGAGATGCAGGCATTACCATACGTTACTTTCCCTATCCTCGCGGCAGTACACGCGGTCCCGGGTACGCGACCCTGAAACAGGTGTGGTGTGCCGAGGATAAGCCCGAGGCGATGGATATTGCCAAGGGTGTCTCTAGCGGAGAATTACCGAGCGGTGATTGCGCCGCCGCCTCATTTGTTGATGAAGGTTACACCATTGGTAATCGTATCGGTATTACCGGAACGCCGGCACTGTTCCTGCAAAATGGTTCCAAGATTGACGGTTACAGGCCTTATAAGGAATTGATTCCGATGGTGCTGGATAGCAGCTTGTAAACGGCACTGAAGGAATCTCAGCACGGATTTTTTAAATTATTTTAAAGAGCATGTCATTCAGGGTCCCTCTGTCATCCAGGCCCCCTAGCCAGGATCCATTGCACAGTGTTTACTGATTTTTCCGGAGGCCCTTGTAATGGATACCGGGTCCAGCCCGGTATGACGAAGGCTCGGAGGCCGGGATGACGAAAAGGGAGACATTGCCAAGTAGGGCGAGATGGCGGCTACTTAACCTAAAATTATGACTTTATGTCTGAATTACCGTTACTTTTTCCGGGCGTAAAGGTAATGTGCTAGTATCTTAACCATCGACAGAGATAACATTCAAGTAAACTGATATGTCAAAGATTGAGACCGAAAAAACAACCAAAAACACTGAAACAATGGATGACCGTCAATCCATCGATAAGGAACGCCAAACACATCAAAAAGAATACGGTGGCCCGCGAGGCGAAGAACCGACACGTTATGGCGACTGGGAAAAAAATGGCCGCTGTATCGATTTTTAGCTGTATCGATTATGGTATCGATTATTAAGTGGCTGCCGGATAATCAAATTCACACGCGATCGACTGGATTTCTCAATGACGACTCATAGCAAGCAGCCATTATCCCCACATTTACAAATTTATAGATTACCCCTGACCGCGCTTTTGTCGATCGTCCATCGTGTCACCGGCGTGGTTTTGGGACTGGGCTCTCTGCTGCTGATCTGGGTACTGGCGATGGCTGCCAATGGCCCGGAGGCTTATGAATCTGTTTATACGCATATGGCAAGCTGGTATGGTCAATTATTCCTGTTCGGCCTGACCTTTTCGCTATATCTGCATTTTTGCAATGGTATCCGCCATTTATTCTGGGATGTGGGTATGGGTTTCGAACTCGAAACCGTCGATTTAACTGCAAAGCTGGCCATTGTAGTGGCCATTATTCTTACTATCGCAACCTGGCTGGTTGCACTCAGCGCTGGGTAGTCTTATGAGTGAATTTCGAACACCCTTGTCCCGGGTCAAAGGTCTGGGTTCAGCCAAAGAAGGCACAACGCACTTCTGGCGCCAACGCCTGACCGCGCTGCTATTGATACCACTATTGCTCTGGTTTTGCTTTAGCCTGGCGGCGATGCCGGTGGGGCATGCGACACTGGTAGCCTGGATTCAGCAACCTGCCGTCGCTGTTGCCATGATTCTTTTGATACTCGCGAATTTTTATCATGCCCAGCTTGGCCTTCAAATTGTTATTGAAGACTACGTATCAACCCATTCTACAAGAACTGTCAGCATTATAGTTATGTCGTTCCTGTGCCTGTTGTTTGGTGTTATCGGCGTGGTTGCAGTCCTGAAGATTGCATTGGGGGCATAACACATGAATTACAAGATTATCGATCATGCTTACGATGTCGTCATTATCGGCGCCGGTGGTGCGGGATTACGCGCGACCCTGGGAATGGCGGCAGCCGGCTTGTCTACTGCCTGTATTACCAAGGTCTTCCCAACCCGAAGCCATACCGTTGCCGCCCAGGGTGGTATGAGTGCCTCGCTTGGTAACATGGGGCCCGATTCCTGGCAATGGCACATGTACGATACGATTAAGGGTTCTGACTGGTTAGGCGACCAGGATGCGATCGAATACATGTGTCGTGAAGCAGTACCGGCCGTGATCGAGCTCGAACATTTCGGCGTACCTTTTTCGCGTACCGAAGAAGGCAAGATTTACCAGCGCCCCTTCGGCGGCATGACGACCAATTTTGGCGAAGGCATTGCCCAGCGTACCTGCGCTGCCGCAGATCGTACCGGTCATGCCATTCTACACACGCTTTATCAGCAGTCACTTAAACACAAGGCCGAGTTTTACATTGAATATTTTGCCATCGACCTGATTATGGATCGCGGTGTCTGTCGAGGCGTCCTCGCCTGGGATCTGGCCACCGGTGAACTGCATCGTTTCCGCGCGCATACCGTCGTGCTCGCAACCGGCGGCTGTGGCCGTGCCTACTTTTCGGCGACATCGGCGCATACCTGCACCGGCGATGGCAATGCCATGGTGTTACGCGCCGGATTGCCCCTGCAGGATATGGAATTTGTACAGTTCCATCCAACCGGTATCTACGGCGCCGGGGTGTTGATTACCGAAGGTGTGCGCGGCGAGGGTGGTTATTTGACCAACTCCGATGGCGAGCGATTCATGGAACGCTATGCACCCAATGCCAAGGACCTGGCGTCACGCGATGTCGTCAGTCGATCGATGACAATCGAAATCAACGAGGGCAGGGGTGTTGGACCCAACAAGGATCATATCCACCTGCACCTTGAGCATCTTGGACCCGAAGTCATAGACGAGAGGCTCCCCGGCATCGCCGAATCAGCGGAAATCTTTGCAGGTGTCGATGTCACCAGGGCACCAATCCCTGTATTACCCACGGTTCACTACAACATGGGTGGTATTCCCACCAATTACCAGGGTGAAGTGGTGACGCTGAAGGATGGAGACCCGGATTCAGTGGTTCCGGGGTTGATGGCAATCGGCGAGGCTGCCTGTGTATCGGTGCATGGCGCCAATCGACTGGGGTCCAACTCGTTACTCGATATCGTCGTGTTTGGACGCGCCGCAGCATTGCGTGCGGCCGAAACGATTAAACCCGGAACGCCTCACAAGACTCTGACGGATGAAAGCACCAATAGCGTTATCTCTCGTTTTGACCGTTTACGCAATGCCACTGGCAGCACGACGACGGCAAAAATTCGCGATGATATGCAGCGCACCATGCAAAAACATGCAGCGGTATTCCGCACCGGTGAATCGATGCAGGAAGGCGTGACCAAAATGGACCAGGTATTCGCCAATTTCGACGATGTGCAGGTCACAGACCGTGGACTGATCTGGAATACCGACCTGGTCGAAACCCTGGAACTGGAGAACCTGTTGTTGCAGGCACAATCCATTATTCAGGGCGCACTGAACCGCCCAGAAAGCCGGGGCGGGCATGCGCGCGAAGATTATGCCGAGCGCGATGATGAAAACTGGATGAAACATACCCTCGCATGGGTAGACGAGAAAGGTCAGGTGCGGTTTGATTATCGTCCGGTGCATATGTATACCTTGAGCGATGAGTGTGAAGTCATTCCGCCCAAGGAACGTGTTTATTAATCAGTAAGGGGATTTTAATGGCCGAATTTTCACTTCCAGCCAATTCAGTCGTAAGCGCGGGCAAGCTATTCAAGGCCGCCGAGGGCGTCACCAATATCAGGCGCTTTATCGTCTACCGCTATGATCCAGCTACTGGTGAAAACCCCAGCACTGACACCTACGAGGTTGACATGGATAGCTGTGGGCCGATGGTGCTCGATGCCCTGTTAAAAATTAAGGATCAAATGGATTCGACCCTGTCTCTGCGACGCTCCTGCCGTGAAGGTATTTGTGGGTCCTGCTCGATGAATATCAATGGCGGTAATACTTTGGCCTGTACCCAGTCGATCGCGGACATCAAGGGTGACGTCAAAATATACCCCTTGCCACATCAGCCGGTAGTCAAGGACCTTGTATCTGACCTGACTAACTTCTATGCACAGTATGCTTCGATCGAACCCTGGATGAAGACCGATACCGCGGCACCGCCGGATCGCGAACGATTGCAGTCGAAAGCGGATCGTGAAAAACTCGATGACCTCTACGAGTGTATTCTCTGCGCCTGTTGTTCAACCAGTTGCCCGAGTTACTGGTGGAATAGCGATCGCTACCTGGGCCCGGCTGCGCTGCTTAACGCTTATCGCTGGATTGTCGATAGCCGCGATGAAGCGACCGGGGAGAGACTCGATGACCTCGAAGATCCATTCAAGCTGTATCGATGCCATACCATCATGAATTGCGCCAAGGTTTGTCCCAAAGGTTTGAATCCAGCACGCGCAATTGCTGAAACCAAAAAATTACTCGTTCAGCGAAAAATGTAATGCAGGAACCCCGATTGCGCTGGTTGTGTCGAAGAGGAATGAAGGAACTCGACCTGGTCATGACCCGATATCTCGATTGTTGCTACGCTGAAGCCGACGAGGCCGACAAAATGGGCTTTGAAGCCCTGCTGGATATGTCTGACCCGGACCTCTATGCGTTGTTGTTGGGTAGAAATACCAGTTCCAGTCAAAATGCGGAAAGGGTCGTTCGCTCGATACGGGAAATGGCCCGAGAAGCTTAAGGAGCCTCTGATCAATTAATTATGTTATATCAAATCCGAGAGTCGGAAGAAATCAATACATTGACGCTATTGCTATACGGGCTAGCGCTTTTCGCGGTTGTTGTGTATGTCAGTAGCCCCTGGTTGATGACTTTGTTGAGCCTGCTGCTGATCTTGTTACTGATAAATGATCTGGCCCGGCATAAGGCAGCAGTTCGAGATGATCCTGTGGCATTAACACTGCACGATAAATCCGGCAGGATAGAAGTGAAGCAGGCGAACCGGAACCAGCAATATGCGCAATTTAAACTATTTACCAACCGCTGGTTTCTGATACTTCAGTTGAAGAACGACAGTAGCCATAAAAACCTTTTGCTGTCTCCGCAGCGGTTCCGGTCAATGCGCGAATACCTCCAGTTCAGGTACGCAATAATTAACATGAGTCGAAATTAATATGTTGCTCGAAGTGGATTCTACGCGTAGCGAAAATGTGATCGAGCCGCGTAGCTTTTCCGGGTTGATGGATTTATATGAGCAAAATTACATGCGGCTGCGCAAGATTGTCCCCGATCTGACGGTGGCAGATCAGATGATTTCTGTGGTACCCGGTCATGCCGATTTGTATTTGTCGGTGAGACAACGGTGTAAATATACCACTATGCTGAGCATGACTTATCGATTCGGGGAGTCTGGCCACTACCTGTTTGAACCCGACCTGTATTTGAAGATCTATCACGATGCCAGAGTAGTGGAAGTACAGCATTTACTGAAAAGACAACATGGTCTGGTACATACTGACCACATGCTCGGACATAAATGGACGATGAATCGATTTCTTTTCAAGTGGCTTGGTTTTTGCCTGTATCAGGGTCATTTCTTTCAGCCCATGGACAACATCAAGAGCAGCATAAATAACATTAAGTAGTTGCTTTAAATTATTGTTATTTAATAGAATTATAATTATTAACTTCAGTTAACAATAAATACATCTTGACCTTCAACAGCGCTTGGATTAAATTCCTGACTGAAATAGTCAGGAATTATTGAAAAGCCATGCGTTTGTCTACAAAAGGGCGTTATGCAGTAACCGCAATGATGGATATTGCACTGCACGAAAAACAGGGACCCGTAACCCTGGCAGAGATTTCC
>JBGUEB010000077.1:0-13357 GCA_041821565.1 Gammaproteobacteria bacterium
AAATGCCAGCGCAGAAGAAATCGGAGAGTTGGAGAAAAAATTTGCGGCGTTAAAAGGTGACTATGATAAAAAGCAGGGTGAACTAGAAGCTCTCGCGGATGATATCGAAGCAGGTGAAGAAGAAATATCGGGCCTGGAACAGGCACATACCGAACAGCTCGGTGAGCTGGAGGATAAATACCAGGGGCTTAAGGATAAATATGAGGGGAATCTCGATAAGGTAGCCAAACTTGATGCAGATCTTGGGGCTGCGCAGAGAAACCTGAAGAATACCGCAGAGAACCTGGGGTCAACCCAGGATAAGCTGGCAGATACATCGGGAGAACTACAGGAAGCCCTCGTTCTGGCTAAACACCGCCAGGATCTGGCGAAAAATATTAAGGATAACTTTAACAAGCATGGTATTCCCGCTGAAGTAGATGGTAATACAGGCGATGTCATTCTCGATTTTGGAGATGATTATTTCGAAACTAACAGCCATGAGCTGAAGCCAGGTATGGAGCAAACCATCCGCAAAGCAATTCCAGTCTATGCTCAAAGCCTGTTTGCCGACGAATCTTTAAGTTCAGAAATCTCATCGGTAGAAATTATTGGTTTCGCTTCACCAACCTTCGGCGGCAAGCCTGTAGATCCAAGGAATCTTTCTGCTGATAACAGGGAAGCAATAAACTATAACCTAGACCTCAGTTACAAGCGTGCGAGATCGATTTTCAGATACGCATTTGATACTGGAAATTTCGAATTTGACTACCAGAGTACGATGCTACCCCTGCTTAACGTCACGGGTAGAAGTTTTTTCGCTGAAGACATTGATTCGGGTGACCTGGGTAATTTAACCATCGACGAATTTTGCGGGCAGTATAACTGCTCGAAATCACAGCGGGTAATTATAAAATTCGGGCTGTTAAAGCAAGGAGAATCTTGATGAATGCAAGCATAGTAGATTTGATCAATGGTATCGTTTTGTACGCTACCGATTACCTGATGCCGATTCTGTTGATCTTTTTTATTCTGGCGGTTATCGCAAGAATATTGATTACCATTATCATCAATAGACAGAACCAATTTGTTAAAGAGTATTGTAAAAGGGTACACCAGTACATATATGATAATCCTGATTCGAAAGGAACATTTTATCGATTATTTAAACGATTTCTGGTGATAACCTATTTCGAAATTTTCGAACTACGAACCAAGTACAAACGCAGGAACCAGGATCATTTAATGACCATAGAAGATCGGGTCTTCTTGATTCAGGATGGCATCATTCGTCTAATTGACGATTTTTTAAACCACGCCAGGTACTTGCGAAAACAAGATGTTCAACAGCCTAATTTTCATGAAATAACCAACAATGTATTCAGCTCAAACCCGGTATTCAATCGTGTGTTCGGAATTCTGCCAATGAGTCGTACCAACGATGTACTCAATATCCTGCCAGGTATTTTCATAGTCGCAGGGATTTTCGGAACTTTTCTGGGAATCATGAAAGCACTGCCCGAGCTGACAGGTATGGATATTACCAATGCCGAGGCAAGCAAGGTTGTCATTGATAGCTTTTTGATTAATATTGCATTTGCCCTCAGCACCTCAATCCTGGGCATCATCCTGTCGGTGATTATGAGTTTTTTAAATACCCTGCTCTCTCCAGACAATACTTACCTGGCTATTATCAACTCCTTCAAATCAGCAACCGAGGTTCTGTGGAATAAGAGCGATACCAGACAATTGAAAAAATTGGATATTAAATCTGACAGGGAATCCGAGGCGGTGGACGCTTTTGAAGTCGCTATAGCCAATATGTACGCGAAACCCCTGGTAGCGGAAGAAGCTCGTTAGAGCTGCACTAATTATCAGGGTCAAAGATTTTACGCTGGTTTGAGTATCTGGAGAACGAGCCAGGTGTGATTGAAATCACACCACCTAAAATTGTTTAAAGCTCTAGTTAGCGAACCAGCCTACCAGTTTCGCAACACCGTGTGCAAACTCGCTTTCCAGCGGGAAAGATAACATGCCCATTACCGAGTAACCCAGTAACCAGGGCATTAAATAGAAACGCACCATAAAGAAAAACCAGGCGACGTAAATCGGAATCAACGGTTGAACCAGAAAGCTCGGCGTCACTATTGCAAACACCTTGATAACTGGATTGGTCATCTTGACGAAGGCTTTCATGAAGAAGAAAGTACTATCTTCCGGCAAAAATATACCCATCGCAAAGCGACCGATCAGGGTCCACATCACAACACCTAATAGATAGTCAATAATGACTACCCAGACTGGAAAGCCTCCTACCATTGCCTATTCCCCAGAAATTTAATCGCAGTATGTTGTTTTAAACGAAAAAAAGCCGAGGCACAAGGCCCCGGCTCAATACTGATAACAACTTTATTATTAGTGTGAAGAATCCAGAACTGTATCACCACTCGGTATACGAATTTCGTCGACCATCGCCTGGGTCTCTGCGTCGGGCTCAGGCGTGATTAATGAGACAATCACCATCGCAGCCAGGCTTACAGGCATTCCGATGATTGCAAAACGCAAGTGGTCGATGCCAAACCAGAGATCCATACCACCCCATCTAATCATGTACAGATACCAGGTTCCGGTGAGGAAACCCAGCGTCATACCGGCGATAGCGCCCTGACGATTCGCACGCTTCCACCAGATACCCAGTACGATCGGGAAGAACAGACCGGACGCGGCAAAGTCAAATGCCCAAGCCACGGCTCCGAGTATACTGGTGAGCTTCAGACTCGCGACGAAGGCAGCAGCTGCACCGATACCCAGTAGCAGGATACGAGCAACCAGCAAACGGTGTTTGGTATCTGCGTTAGGATCGATGATCTTGTAGTACAGATCGTGAGACAGGGCATTCGCGATTGCAAGCAGGAGACCGTCAGCCGTGGACATTGCCGCCGCCATACCGCCGGCTGCAACCAGACCCGAGATAACGTAAGGCAGACCCGCAATTTCCGGGGTAGCCAGAACCACGATATCGCCGCGCATAAAGAACTCGTTGAGTTGCAGTATGCCGTCTTTATTGGCATCGATAATTTGCACAAATCCCACATTGCCCCACTTCGTTACCCAGTCAAGCGCCTGCACATCGGCAATTGCCTTGCCGATAATACCGGTCGCCAGATTAGGATCAAGTATCTGCAACTTGGTAAAAGTAGCCAGCGCTGGTGCGGTAAAGTACAGCAGGAAGATGAACATCAGCGACCATGCGACTGATTGGCGAGCCGCCTTCACCGATGGAGTGGTGAAGTAACGCATCAGGATATGCGGTAATGATGCAGTACCCGTCATCATACAAAACACCAGGGTAACGAACTTCCAGGGATCACCCGCTGCCGCATAAGGCACAGACAGGGCCTTTAGACCGCCCTTTACGCCTTCCTTTATCGGCTCTAGCGAACCCATGTTGTACATCGCTTCCAGTTCAGTAATGCGTTGTACCGCGTCACCATAAACGAACTGTGGGATCAGACCGAAACCCTGCTTGTTTGACATCCAGAACACCGGCACCAGGTAAGCAATGATCAGTACGATGTACTGGGCCACCTGGGTCCAGGTAACCGCACGCATACCACCAAGCATAGAGCAAAGCAGAATACCTAACAGGCCAAACCAGACACCGACTTCGAATGGAATCTGCAAGGCACGTGAAGCGATAGTTCCGGTAGCATTAATTTGCGCTGTTACATAGGTAAACGAGGCCACAGAGAGTACGACAACACCGAGAAAACGCGGCAGGTTTCCACCATAACGCGTACCGATAAAATCAGGTACCGTGTAGCAACCGAACTTACGTAGATACGGCGCCATGAGAGATGCTACCAGGATATAACCGCCGGTCCAGCCAACCACGAAGGCCAAATAGCCGTGGCCACCGAAGTAAATACCACCAGCCATTGCGACGAAAGACGCACCTGACATCCAGTCGGCTGCCGTGGCCATACCGTTGAACACCGCTGGTACCTGTCGACCCGCAACATAGTAGGCATCAACCTGCATGGTCCGTGACAACCAGCCGATACCGGCATAGATGACTATCGTAAATGCTACAAACAGTATTCCGATCGTATCGGCACCAACCCCCATTTGTTCGAGGATAGCCATCAACAATACAAATACCAGGAATCCGCCAGTATACATCCCGTACACCTTTGGCAGGTTATCTATAAAAGAACCTTTTTTGGAATAATCTTCATTTAACATGGCTTAATCCTCCTCGGCAAAACCGCAATCGCGGTCGATGTTATGCTGGGATTTGACAAACCAGAACAAGGTAATTACAAAAATGATTTCCGAACCTTGTGCTGCCATGTAGAAGCCAAGAGGAAAATTGAGAAAAGTGAATGCATTGAGCGCGTCAGCATTCCAGTGAACTACAAAAGAAAAGATAAACCATATCGTCAGAGTGATGAACATCAGCTTTCTGGTTCTGGCCCAATGTTCCACTCTCCTGGAAGTATCTGTATTCATACATCCCCCTTTAAAGTGAAGAAAAAGTAAAACTAACCTTTATGGCACTGCGTTGAATTTATAAGTCTAATTATTTTCGCAGGCATAATATCTCACATGTATTTGCAATATTACAGGGTAAAACTCTGCTAATATGGCCGAGTTTGTAACTAATCGTCATATTTTCTTACCAGGGCCTTACTAACTGTTACTAAAGGTAACAAAACCTCAAATCTTACTGTGAAAACGCTTAAATCTGTTAAAACACTACTGGCTCCACTCGCATCTCCAGCTTCCTGGCGCTCGCTGGGCCACTATTTTGGCCTTGGTAAACATAAAAGCAAGGCCGTCATCGAAAATGCCGAGGCCCTGGCTGAGTTCATTAATAGTCGGGCCAGCCATGTCGCCCAGACTTCCTTATATGGTTATTTGAGGACCCGCGCCGGCACCCGTTTTCCCGAGCTTTTTGAAAATCCTGACATCCTGGTTTCGATCAATATCGCAAAATGGCATATCTGGCTAGCCTGCGTATCGGACCTTTGCGTCTTTATCGGTCAGACTATGTTTCAGTCAGGTCGAGTTAGTCCGACAGAAATTGAATCACTGATGCCATCCATACTTGACCGCATATTGGAGCAAACCGAGATACCAGCGGAGGCAGGTGAAGACTTTGAATCAGCAATCGAGAAAGAACGCCAGCGCATCAACAGCATCGACTGGTCGCTTGATCGCGACGACGATACGATATTCAGCCGGAGTCCTTCAGCACTCTACTACTGGTCACCAATCGCCGATGAATTGAAAGAAAGGGATGAGATCATCGTCCGCAATTCGGTTCGCTTTCGCTGGATCGAGATACGTCGTAGTGTGCGTCAGCAGCTCGACATAGAACTAATCTTCCAGAACGAGTCTAGCCCACATGTTGCGTGAAATTGATGCCCTCGCAGAGCCGTAGGATGTGTGCAACCCATCAAAAAAACCAGGTTAAAAATAAATTGACCTCCAGCCCTAGAGTGATGGGCTGCACCCATCCTGCATAACTTTCCTTTACCTGTTCAGGGACTGGCGCATTGATTCAGACAGACTGGTTCGTTGTTTACCATCGGCATCGAAATTATCGCTACTCAGCCAGTTCTCAAAAACCTGCTTAATCACTGGCCATTCTTTATCTATAACCGAATACCAGGTGGTATCCCGATTGCGTTGTTTGTACATGGTCGCCTGCCTGAACATGCCTTCAAATTCAAACCCGAGGCGTCTGGCAGCAGCGCAGGAGGGCGCGTTTAGCGCATCACATTTCCACTCGTAACGTCGATAACCCAGCTCTTCGAAAACCAGCTGCATCATCAAATACATCGCTTCCGTCGAAATTGCGCTGCCCTGTATCAATGGCGAGAAATGAATATGCCCTACTTCAATCACGCCGCTAGCGGGTACGATTCGAAGATAGCTTGCTACCCCGACTGCCTTACCGCTATCAAGATCGATAATCGTAAAAAAGCACGGGTCATCATCGAGGCAGGTGGCATCGATCCAGTTCTTGAATTCCGCCAGGCTGGCAAATGGCCCGTAAGGCAAATAGGTCCAGTTGTGATCATCGAGATCATGACTAAAAGCCTCGAACAATTCTAACGAGTGACGGTCACGATCTATAGGCTCCAGTGCGCACAAACGACCCTGCATATGCGCGCCGCGTGGATGCTCGCATGCCTGCCAGTTTTCAATCGGAAAACCGATGGGTTGATTTAATGGATTCATATGCATTAGCAAATTGTTCCTGTCGATAAAATCAGATATTCAAGTCTGAGGGATTTCAGTACACTCACAGACTCCGAATTCTACGCCCTTACCTCGAAATCTGGAAAACCAATATGTTAATGCTCGATGCGGAAGCTATTATGAACAGGCTTTCCTACACGACACTGGTAAACGAACTTCGGGCAATGCACCTGGGCCCAAAAACATCGCATTCGGATCTGTTGATGGAATCAGCCGGGGCTGGAGATATCACCAACCATTTTTTGATCCGTGCTGGCTGGCAACCCGGGGAGGCGGTCGGCGCCAAGATTGTTTCCATATTCCCGGGCAATAACCAGGATCGTGCCTGGCCCTCGATCCAGGCGGTTTACCTGCTATTCGAAGGCAAAAACGGCACTCCGGTGGCCTGCCTTGATGGTACCGCGATCACTTATCTGAAAACGGCAACCGACTCGGCCCTGGGCGCTCAAATACTCGCGCGTGAAGACATAACTTCGATGCTGATGATTGGTGCTGGCGAAATGGCCCGACACCTGATCGCGGCGCATTGTGCGATTCGACCTTCTATTAAAGAAGTATTTGTATGGAACAGGACAGCCAGTAAGGCCCGGCAACTCTGCGAAGGTGAATTGCCGAAACTATTTGGACAGGTAAAATTCAGCGCCGTTGAAGACCTGGCGCAATCCGTGGTAAAAGTCGGCCTGATTAGTTCAGCCACAGCAACGAGCACACCATTAATACAGGGTGAGTGGTTGCAAGCTGGTACGCATATAGACCTGGTCGGGGCTTTCACCCCGGAAATGCGTGAAGCAGACGATGAATGCCTGCGGCGCGCGAGCCTGTTTGTCGATGCCCGCGAAACCACGGTCGAACATATCGGTGAACTGATGATTCCAATTGCGGAATCGGTGATAATCGCTGATGATGTACGCGCAGATTTATCCGAGCTGTGTCAGGAAAAGCACCCAGGCCGAGGTAGTGCCGACGAGATTACCCTGTATAAAAATGGTGGCGGCGGCCACCTTGATTTGATGGTAGCCAGAATTATGCATAAATATTGTCAATCCCCCTCACCCCTGCCCTCTCCCAGAGGGCAGGGGTGAGGGTATTTGAATGACTGACTCGCAAATCAACCTTGAATCTATAAAAGCCGCGCAGGCTCGAATACAGCCCATCATTTATCCACTTCGAATCACTGAATCACCTTCCTTGAGCGAACGCTTTGGCAATGAAATCCTGCTCGCCCACGAGTACCTGCAAATCACCGGGGCCTTTAAATTGCGGGGTGCGCTCAATTCGATTTTGCAGCTCGACCCGGAAACCAGTAAAGCCGGTGTCGTTGCAGTATCCACCGGCAATCATGGCAGGGCGCTCGCCTGGGCCGCCAGGCACGTGGGCATTCCCTGCGTGATTTGTATGTCGAACCTGGTGCCTGAAAACAAGGTCAATGCGATTCGCTCGTTGGGCGCCGAAATTAAAATCATCGGCAAATCACAGGACGAGGCCGAGATTGAAGCCAGGCGACTGGTGAGTGAAGAGGGTTTCATCATGATACCGCCATTCGAGCATCCTCACGTCATTGCAGGCCAGGGAACCCTGGGACTGGAAATGCTTGAGCAGGTACCCGATGTCGATACCGTATTGGTACAACTCTCGGGGGGCGGCCTGATATCGGGCATTGCCACCGCAATCAAGTCGATTAAGCCCGATGTGCGCGTGGTCGGCATCTCGATGCAACGCGGATGCGCGATGATAGAATCGCAGCGTGCCGGTAAACCAATTGAAGTTGCAGAGCTCCCTACCCTCGCCGATTCGCTAGGCGGCGGCATCGGGCTCGACAATCGATGGACTTTCAATATAGTACGCGAGTTGGTCGACGAGTTGATTTTGCTCAGCGAAGAAGAAATAGCCGAAGGTATCCGCCACGCCTATTTCAACGAACAGATTGTGCTCGAGGGCGGTGGATCGGTTGGTATTGCGGCACTGCTAGCCGAAAAGATAAAACCAGGCGGAAAAACCATTGTGTTACTCAGCGGCAAAAATATTGATATGCAATTGCATCGGAAAATTATCAATCGGGATAATTACGAGCTGTAAATGACTGATATCAAGATATTGACCGAGGCTGAATTGCGCAGCCAGATCAGTCTCGACCTGGCTGCTATCGAATGCATCGAACAGGCATTTCACGCACTGGCGACCAAGTCGGTAGTCATGCCGCCCATCATGCGTCTCGATATTTTCGAAAACAATGGCGAGATTGATGTTAAAACCGCCTATATCCCCGGACTCGATAGCCTCGCGATCAAGATAAGCCCTGGATTTTTTGACAACCCGACACTGGGTCTGCCGAGTGTCAACGGCCTGATGGTGCTCTTCAGTACCCGAACCGGCCTGGTCGAGGCCCTGCTACTGGACAACGGTTTCCTCACTGACGTGCGTACCGCTGCAGCCGGAGCAGTCGCGGCGAAATACCTGTCGCGCGCAAACAGCCAACACGCGGCGATACTGGGGGCTGGCATGCAGGCCGGGCTACAACTCGAGGCCTTGACCCTGGTGCGTGAAATCAAGTCTGCGACCATTTGGGCGCGTGATCCGCAAAAGGCCCAATCGGCAGCGCAACGCCTGGGCCAGCGACTGCAGATTCCGGTACAGGCCTGTGAATCGGTTGCCTCCGCGACCGAGAATGCGGATATCATCGTCACGACCACGCCTAGCGGCAAACCTGTTCTGAACCTGTCAGATATCAGGGCTGGCCAGCATATCACCGCGATGGGCTCGGATGCCGATCATAAAAATGAGATAGATCCGGCGATCATCGCAAATGGGGTCAGTTACTTTTGCGATCGACTGTCCCAGTGCCAGTTGCTGGGTGAACTCCACCATGCGATCGAATGCGGCCAGGTTGATTCATCTTCGAGCTTTGCAGAACTGGGAGATGTAATATCCGGGCAGGCAACGGGTCGACAAAATGAAACCGAGATTACCCTGTGTGACCTGACCGGTACTGGCATCCAGGATACCGCAATCGCCACCCTCGCCTATCAACAATGCCTGCGACACAAAGCGGGCACAACCTTTGTGACCTGATCCCATGCCAAAGAATGCAAAACTAAACTTCAGCCTTGACGAATACGGCAGTCGACTCACCAAAACACGCAAGGCAATGTTAGATAAAAATATCGACTGCCTGATCGTCGTCGACCCATCCAACATGGCCTGGCTAACCGGCTACGATGGCTGGTCTTTTTACACGCACCAATGCGTGATCGTACAGCATGATCACGAACCCATCTGGTGGGGACGCGGCATCGATGCTCCGGGTGCGGTACGCACGACCTACCTGGATGAAACCAGTATCCTGCAATACCTCGACCACTACGTGCAATCCACCGAGTGTCATCCGATGGATCACCTCGCCGAAATACTAACTGAATTAAAACTCGATCGCGGCTCTATCGGTGTAGAAATGGAGAATTATTATTTTTCCGCGGCCGCCTACCTGTCGTTACAGACTCATTTACCCCATGCAACCCTGATTGACGCCACCGCCCTGGTCAACTGGCAGCGCATTATTAAATCCGAACAGGAACTGAGTTACATGCGTAGCGCCGCCCGCATCGTCGAAAATATGCATCACCATATATACGAAATCATCGAACCTGGGCTCGCCAAAAACGAACTCGCCGCCGAGATATTCCACGCCGGAATCAAGGGTGTAGACGAGCACTGGGGTGACTATCCGGCAATATTGCCCTTGCTGCCTACGGGCATGGACGCCACTGCAGCACATCTGACCTGGGATGACTCGAAACTGAAACACGGTGATATCACTTTTTTTGAAATAGCGGGCTGTCATAAGCGTTATCATTGCCCCTTGTCTCGTACCATTTCACTCGGCCCACCGCCGCAAAAATATCTCGATGCCGAGAAAGCCGTACTCGATGCCATGCACGCGGGTCTCGACAATGCGAAACCGGGGAAGGCCTGCGAAGACATCGCTATCGCATTTTTCGACACGCTGGAATCGCATGGCTTTAAAAAAGACAACCGTACCGGCTATTCAATCGGCCTGTCCTATCCGCCCGACTGGGGCGAGCGTACAATCAGCCTTAGACGTGACGACAAGACCGAACTTCAGGAAAATATGACTTTCCATTTCATGCCGGCCTTATGGCTCGATGATGGCGGACTTGAGATCACCGAATCGGTGGTCATCACCGAAACCGGCTACGAAAGCCTGGCCAGTGTTCCACAAAAACTGCTGGTCAAGTAAGAGAACCTGACTAATGACAAATCCAATCTCGGCCACCATAGATTTCGAAAAAGACGGATTGCAGCATGGCTTTCTGCAGGTACCGCATTCGCGTAACGATTCTGCATGGGGATCGCTGATGATCCCGATTACCGTCGCCAAAAATGGTAGCGGTCCAACCGCGCTATTCACCGGGGCCAACCATGGTGAGGAATACGAGGGGCCCATCGCACTAAATGATTTATGCAATCGCATCGATATCGATAAAATCGAGGGACGGGTCATCGTCATTCCGGCAATGAACTACCCTGCTTACCTGGCCGCCACCCGGGTTTCGCCCATCGACAATTTAAACATGAACCGTATATTTCCGGGTAAGGCAAAGGGAAGCATTACCCAGGTGATTGCCGATTATTTCT
Source organism: Gammaproteobacteria bacterium (assembly GCA_041821565.1). GTDB lineage: Bacteria > Pseudomonadota > Gammaproteobacteria. Next base: position 10,903 of record JBGUEB010000077.1, read on the forward strand.
CGACGGCTTTATTGCCGATGTCGGACTATGTTCTCGATATCCACTCGGGCGGCAAGACACTTGAGTTCCTGCCTTTTGCGGCCTATCACGAACTCGACGACAAAAATCAACAGGCAAGATGTGAAGCCGCTACCAGGGCTTTCGCAGCTCCCTGGTTCGTTAGCCTGGTTGAGATAGACGCGGGAGGAATGTACGACACCCAGGCTGAATCCATGGGCAAGGTTTTCGTTTCGACCGAACTAGGCGGCGGCGGTACATCTTCCCCCTATACAGTTGCCATCGCGAAACGCGGCGTGCATAACCTTCTGGTACATGCGGGCATCCTGCAGGAACGCGCAATTGAAGCCGATGAACCGGTGGTGCAGCTCGACATGCAACAGGACAATGCTTACCTGTTCTCGGAACATAATGGACTACTCGAACCCTGTGTCGCACTTGGCGACCCGGTGACCAGGGGTGATTTGATTGCCAGGGTCTACTCGACTGAAAGATGCGGCGTACCGCCGGTTGAGTATCACGCTGGCAGCAATGGAATAATCATGGGCAGACATTTCCCATCGCTGATCAAAATCGGAGATTTCATGAATGTTATAGCCAGCATCGTGAAGAGTTGAATTAAGCGGATACTTGAACCTGGAAAGCGCAGTAAGATCACGATAAAAAACCCACTCGTCATACCGGACTCGATCCGGTATCCATTTCAAATTTTAGCAATATAAAATATTGAAACAGTAATAAGCCTACCAATTAACAAGTTATTAATTCTGGCGAGCGCGTTTCAATGGATCCTGGATCGAGTCCAGGATGACGACCTTAGCTTCGATTTTTTATGCGAAATTAAGTCCTACCATTTGTCTTTTCCATTAAGTCTTTGTTCGTAGAGAGAAATTTTCGCTACATAAATATTTGTTCCGGACAGTAGCGGGATCAAGCCCTGTATGCCTGATTTTTTTAACGGGATTTAGCATACCTGTTTTTGATGGGTTGCACCCATCCTGCATAAAAATTAATTCGTGGCCCCGGGAACCGGGGCCGTTTGTTCAGACAGGTATATTTTTATTCTGGCAATTGCTTGAACATTGAGCTGACCGCAAACGCGAGGCGCTTCTTGACTACTTCAGAATCCGGATCCTGCTGTATATCGGCGGTTGCCACCCCACCCCATACGGCCACGCCAGTGAGTGAATCAATCAATACCACGGTTAACGCGCCCTGCGGCACGTTTTGCAGTGCGGCAATGTTACTATTTGGATCGACTTCTTCGCGCATCGCAGCCATATCGATGCCTGCCGCGAAAACGACAATCAGTGCTGGATTAGCGGTATCTTCGGACATGCCACGCTTACGCAGTTCACTATCGATCAGGAACTTGATTTCGGTATCCGCGTCAAACTGCGGTGGTTCCCACTTACCCGCTGGGTCATAAACGATAGAGGCTGATCCCAGCCAGGCATAGGTTTTGTAGCCACTGAACTTAATCGTGGGGTCGGCTTCGGCTTCAACTACAATGTCGCTAGTCACACTGGATGCGCAGCCGCCAAGCAACAGCATGGCTGTGATTAAAGCGATAAGATGCTTTTTCATATTTAGAGATCCATTAAAATTAAAAGAAGTAAAAAATTTAAATCGTCCCGGAATGTTAAAACGCAGCCCGGGCCCGGGCGAGGACTGTAACTGAAATCCTATTAATTAGGAAGTCCCGAAACGAAACTACGAGATTAAATCATTCTTAACAGGCATTCTCTAGCCTTACTGCGACCTAACTCGATCATCTCATCTGCGCGATCAAATTCGAGGGTGCCACAGGCATTTCTAGCAATTTCTATAACAATATCTGGCGGATAAGCAGCGAGCTTTTGCCTTGCTATGGTGCTTTGCATTGCATCAAATGCTTCGTTAGCAATGTTGTAGGCACCCCAGTCACTATCATCGCTATTGACTACCGAATCTTTTAGCTGGCTTACAAACCTGACAATTTTTTCATGCAACTGCGATGACTTTGAATAGGTGGCTATTTCTTTTTCGACTTCCACATTCGTCCTTTCAACCGGACCACCCAGGTTTACCGCTATAGTCATATCGGTCTCATCATTAAAAGTGGGAGCAATCGGAACAGGATTTAATACCCCACCGTCAATCAAGTAACCCTCTTTATACTTAACCGGGGTGAAAAACAGTGGTAAGGAAATGGATGCTCTTATAGCGTCGAAAAGACGACCCGAGTTTATCCAGACTTCTTTTTCATTTTTAACGTCTGCTGCGACAGCCGTGAATGGGATGGACAACTCCTCGATGGTTTTATCGCCTACGAGGTCAACCAGCGCACTAATGATCTTGTCACCCTTGACAAGACCCTCTTTCCCCCAGGAAATATCCAGCAAGGTTGCTATATCCATTTTTGTAATGGCGCTGATCCAGGATTCGAATTCCTCCAGCTTTCCAGCCGCAAATACGC
>JBGUEB010000078.1:0-13329 GCA_041821565.1 Gammaproteobacteria bacterium
TATGCGGCAATAATCTTGAATCCTGAAACAGGCAGAAAAAATTATGTGGTAAATCCCAGGGTTCGACCGATGCAAGCCTGATCCTTGGAATTTCGGTCCGATCAAGAATTTCACTGAGCAGCTCGTATAGATTCGATCCGGTATCACTGCCATAACCACCGACGTGGACGCCTGTTACGGCAATCTCCTGCACACCCTGTGCGTTTAGCCGATTGATTTCATCTACTATTTCTTTAATGCTTCGACTACGCTCGGCGCCGCGTGCTATGGTGACAACGCAATAGGCACAACGATAGCGGCAGCCATCCTGTACTTTTATAAATGCCCTGTGCCGGCCACGCAGGAAAAGCCCATTCCCGGTTACTGTTGCGGTTGCCAATTTGCCCGTTCCAAACAGGTTTAATGCCTGCTTGACCAGTGTCTCTTTAGCTTCATTATCGACAACCAGGTCAACGCCTAAATAGTTTTTTACAAGCTCTTGGTTCAGGCTCGCATGACAACCGGTAACCACCAGTCTGGCACCAGGATTACTTCGCTGCAGGCGATTTATTTGCTGCCTCGATTTTCTATCGGCCTCGCTGGTAACCGCGCAGGAGTTAAACACGACGATATCGGCCTCTCCACTATCGGCCGTAATCTGATGGCCCTGTTGCAGAAATTCACCCGCCCATGTTTCCAGCTCTGCCTCGTTGAGCCGACATCCCAGCGCCTGGAAGTTAATGTTCAAATGATGCCTCTTGAGGTAGATAATGACCTGATCGAAAATGATCGCGGATGGTAACAACAACCAGCCCGAAAAAATACCCTGACAACTCTCCGGCGACCGGGATAACACGCCATGTCAATCGAATTCAAAGTTCGAACACTACCCTTTGAGCAGTTCCAGCCTGGCCTGGGCTCTAGCCCTGGTGGCCTCATCTGATTCAGCCATTCCAATAATTGTCCCGTATAGATTGATAGCATGCTCGATATTTCCAGTAATTAGCTGGTAATCAGCTTCGGCCATCAATTTAAGAACCGGCTGCTCAAGATGATCATAAATATTGGCCAGGTATTTATAGATACTTCTTTCGTACGGGAATCGCTTTTCGAGGCGCCGCGCAATCACTAATGCAGACTCAAACTCGCCTGCGGATATCAGTAGTTTAATCAGGCGTAGTGACAAGGAGAGCTGATCTGGATAGATCTCAAGTAATTTTCTGTATACCTGCTCCGCCTCTTCAGAGCGGTTCAGGTACTCAAAACTCTCTCCATATGCATATCCATACCATATATTATCGCTATCCTGCTTATACAGTCTTCCCAGCGCCCGATTGGCCAGCTCAAATTTACCAGCCTTAATCTGTGCCAGGGCCCTTCGAAAATCGCTACCAATAACTTCCATTCGATTCAGACTGACATATTGCAGATATTCCTTGAACATTTGATAGTAGTCAGGCCCACCCTTAATTACAGTCGTTTGCCTGATTCTGTTTTCAGCTTCGGAAATTCGATTGCTACTAACAGGATGGGTACGCAAATACTCTATATTCTGGAATTCCGAACTACCCGTAGCACGGTCCATAATACGAAAAAAATCGACCATCCCCTGGGGATCAAAATTACCGCCTTGTAACAGATCGATACCAAGCCGGTCGGCTTCGTATTCATTGTCACGGGTAAAATTGATCGTCGCTTGTTGACTGCCGGCCAAACCCCCATACATTACCGCTGCGCCCAGTTCGGGATCTACGCCACTAAGCAGTAGCCCTGCCAACATGGAGAGAAATGATAACTTTCCGCCACTCGCTCTTTCCATTGCCTGCATGCTATGCATGAGACGCACGTGGGCAATTTCATGTGCCATTACCGAAGCTAGCTGATTCTGGTTTTTTGCGCCTAAAATTAAGCCGATATTCACGCCGATGTAACCACCGGGCACCGCGAAAGCATTAATCCTGAAATCTTTCACGATAAAAAAATGATAGTTCCTGACACGGTGATCGATATTCGTCAGTAACCTCGCTCCCAGTTCGTTGAGGTAATTATTTAACACCGGATTGGTTTCGATTATCCCGCGTGCGAGCAATTGTCGGTAGAAGCCATAGCCCAGCCTTCTTTCCTCTTCGATGTTTATCGCAGCATTTTCCCCTAACAGGGGCAGATCTCCATCGGCCAGCGCCAGGGGTTGAAAGCAAATAGCCAAGACTAGCCATTGCAAACCGATTACAGCGAATTTTACACCCTGTGCCGTCCTGTTCATTATCGATACATTTTTTAGCTAGTGGAATTAAAGCTGTGAAAATCCAATATTTCTGTTAACTATTGCTTAAAATTGCCTAAATTAAGTGGATGGTTCGTTAATTATGACCCACAATTGTTATATATGTCCCGACTAAAAGAAATTAAACCCCACGAACTGGTTAACCTGATTCAGGAAAACGATCGCCTGGAACTCATCGATATACGCACACCAGCAGAAATCGAACGCGGGGTTATCCCGAATGCAAAAACGCTGCCGATGCATTTAATACCTTTAAACATCGACTATTTCTCGCTGTCGCAGAATCAAATTGTAATTTATTGTCGTACCGGAAGTCGATCTGCGCAGGCCTGCCGCTTTCTCAACAAACAGGGTATCAACAACGTTATTAACCTGCGGGGCGGAATTGTCCAGTGGGCCTCAAGTGGTATGCAACTAGACCCAGCACCGCTCGATACGATCGCCTGATATTGACCCGCATATTGCACGAAGGTTAAGAACTGGCTTTCGAAATATCCTTGCCTTTTCCACGGCTGTGACTTATAAAGACAGACTTTTCGCGCAGGCCGTGCGGTATTGTAATCATCGCATTTTTTAAAAAATCTGGCATGTAAGCCCGAGTTGGCCTGAAGCATAAGCCCCGGTAAAACCTGGGATTGATGTTCCTGCACCTGTTCGACAACATACAGACCAGTAATGTCAGGTAATTTAACGAATATCGAAGAGGATTTAATCATGGCTGAGTACGATCATGAACTAGACGCTTCTGGCCTTAACTGTCCCCTGCCTATACTCAGGGCCAAGAAAGCCCTGGGTGATATGGACTCTGGTAAAACATTGCTTATTATTTCTACCGATCCGGGATCGGTTAAGGACTTCGAAGCTTTTGCCAAGCAGACCGGTAATGCGCTGCTCTCTTCCGGTGAAGAAGGTGGTAAGTTTAAATTTGTCATGCAAAAGGCGTGAATCGGCAATAGTCGACCAGTACTCATCGACGCTGGTGAAGGATACTGGCCATTGTTGCGACCAGGAAATCCCTCGATTGGCAATCATTACATACCGTTACCGATTACAATGCCTGTAATTCTTCAGACCTTAATGGGCATGAAAAGCATTACAAGCATGATGATGCAACATCAAGTGAGTCCCCGTTTCGTCTAGCCACCCCAATACCACCCCTAGATGGTTGTCTGGTAAAGATACGGAACCAGCTATTAATTAGTCGCCCTGAGATTTTTTAATAGCCCCGGTACTCCTTAACAATGAGATTTTGCCGATACCGGCATTTTATTTAGTGCATTTATTGATTAACCATAATAAAATTTCCGGTTCGGCGTTCGCTTTGCCAATGCCAGTTATTATTATTTTTTGAGGCTAGTTGTGGAATTATCGGGTTCTGAAATAATCATTCAGTTTTTGAAGGACGAAGGCGTGGAGTATCTTTTTGGATACCCCGGTGGCGCAGTGCTGCATATTTACGATGCATTACATAAACAGGATGATGTAAAGCATATTCTGGTTCGCCACGAACAGGGAGCCACTCATGCCGCAGATGGCTATGCGCGCGCTACCGGCAAACCCGGCGTCTGCCTCGTAACCTCGGGTCCAGGGGCAACAAATGCTATTACCGGTATCGCCACTGCTTACATGGACTCGATCCCACTGGTAGTAATCACGGGACAGGTTCCGAGCCATGCCATCGGCAACGATGCATTTCAGGAAGTGGATGCAGTCGGCATTAGCCGGCCCTGTGTCAAACATAATTTCCTGGTAAAAGACCTTACCAAATTAGCCTTGACCCTGAAAAAAGCATTTTATGTAGCGACTACCGGCAGACCGGGTCCCGTGGTAGTAGATATACCAAAGGATATCACCGCGCCTCATATCAAGATTCCGTACGAATATCCGAAGCAAGTATCGATACGCTCATATAACCCGAATGTTAAGGGTCATCCCAAGCAAATTAAAAGAGCAGTCGAATTGTTACTGAATGCCAGGCGCCCAATGATTTACACCGGTGGTGGCGTGATTATGGCCGAGGCATCTAACGAATTGCGAGAGTTTGTGCGTCATCTCGGCTACCCGATTACACAGACCTTGATGGGCCTTGGCGCTTTCCCGGGCACTGATCCACAATTTATCGGAATGCTCGGCATGCACGGAACCTATGAAGCCAATATGGCAATGCATGATTGTGATGTATTAATCGCTATTGGCGCCAGATTTGACGATCGCATTACTGGCGTAAACAGTAAGTTCTGTCCCTATGCGAAAATTATACATATCGACATAGACCCCGCATCAATATCGAAAACTATAAATGCCGACATTCCGATCGTCGGTGGCGTAAAACAGGTTTTGACCGAAATGCTCAAAGCTCTGGCGAAGTCCAAGCCGACTGACAGCGCAGCTATAAAGGCCTGGTGGAGTAAAATCAAGTCGTGGCAGGATCAGAAAAGTTTCGACTACGAAACAAAAAAGGGGCTGATACAACCTCAAACTGCGATAGAGGAGCTTTATAAGGTAACCGGTGGGAACGCCTATATTACCTCCGACGTCGGTCAACATCAGATGTTCGCCGCACAGTTTTACCCTTTCGACGAGCCGCGACGCTGGATTAATTCTGGTGGTCTCGGCACGATGGGATTTGGGCTACCTGCCGCATTAGGGGTCAAGCTTGCATTTCCAGACAAGGATGTTGCCTGCGTTACCGGTGAAGGTAGCATCCAGATGTGTATCCAGGAACTATCTACCTGTCTCCAGTACGATACACCGGTTAAAATAATTAACCTGAATAACCGATACCTGGGAATGGTACGGCAATGGCAGGAATTCTTTTACGAAAAACGTTATTCCCACGTATACATGGATTCGCTTCCCGACTTCGTTAAGCTTGCCGAAGCCTATGGTCACGTTGGCATAAAGGTAGAAAATCCGGATGACTTGCATGATGCCATGAAAGAAGCTTTTGCCTTGAAAGACCGAACCGTTTTCCTCGATATTATTACTGATCGGGAAGCCAACGTTTACCCAATGATTTCGTCTGGCAAGGCACACAACGAAATGGACCTGTCCCCGTTACAACAAAAAATTCAGGCGTCACTCAAGGCGAATGGGGAAACAGCATAATGCGGCACATCGTATCCTTACTAGTCGAAAATGAAGCCGGTGCTTTGTCACGAATATCCGGATTATTCTCCGCTCGCGGTTATAATATCGAGTCACTGACCGTGGCTACTACAGAAGACCAGACCCTGTCGCGCATGACAATCATCACTAACGGTTCCGACCGAATCATCGAGCAGATCACAAAACAGCTCAATAAACTGGTGGATGTGGTCAAGTTACAGGATTTTACCGAGGGTAATTTTATCGAGCGCGAAATGATGTTTGTCAAGGTAAAGGCAATGGGTGAGTCTCAACGATCCGAAGTCAAGCGCTTATCTGATATATTCCGTGCTCGTATCATCGACGTAACAGATACCACCTTTTGCATCGAATTGACCGGCTCCGGCAAAAAACTTGACGCCTATATAAAAGCCATGCACGAAAGTAATGTCATCGAGGTCGTGCGCTCGGGCTCGATGGGTATCCTGCGAGGCGACAAAGCATTAACCATTTAAAGGCATACCGATGACTTAGCCGTCCCGGCATGCCACTACCAACTAACTATTACAACCCACGAGAGTGTTATGAACATTTATTACGACAAAGACTGTGACCTATCCATAATCCAGGGCAAAAAAGTAACCATCGTCGGTTACGGTTCGCAGGGTCACGCGCACGCCAATAATTTAAAAGATTCCGGCGTTGACGTTACAGTCGCCTTACGCCAGGGTTCTGCCTCTGCAGCCAAAGCCGAAGCCGCCGGACTAGTCGTGAAAAATACTACAGATGCAATAAAAAGTGCGGATGTTGTAATGATTCTGACACCAGATGAATTTCAGCATCAACTTTATCAAGATGAAATTGAACCCCATATCAGGCAAGGCGCAGCACTCGCATTTGCTCACGGTTTTGCGATCCACTACAACCAGGTAGTGCCTCGAGCCGATCTCGACGTCATCATGATTGCACCCAAGGCTCCAGGTCATACGGTTCGATCTGAATTTGTTAAAGGTGGCGGCATTCCCGATTTAATTGCGATTCAACAAGATGCAACAGGCATGGCCAGGGAACTGGCTCTTTCATATGCGGCGGGTATCGGTGGCGGGCGTACCGCGATTATCGAAACAAGTTTTAAAGACGAAACCGAGACCGACCTGTTTGGCGAGCAAACAGTACTTTGTGGCGGCACCATTGAACTCGTGAAAGCGGGATTCGAAACCCTGGTCGAGGCTGGATATGCACCCGAGCTAGCTTACTTCGAATGCTTACATGAACTGAAATTAATCGTCGATTTAATCCACGAGGGTGGCATTGCAAACATGAATTATTCAATTTCGAACAATGCCGAATTTGGTGAATATACTACTGGTCAAAAAATCATCAATGAAGAAAGTCGATGGGCCATGAAGGAATGTCTGGAAAATATCCAGAATGGCAACTATGCGAAGAAGTTCATAACTGAAGGTCAGTCAAATTATCCCGAAATGACCGCATGGCGCCGCAATAACGCCGCCCATGAGATCGAAAAAACCGGCGAAAGGTTACGTGCAATGATGCCATGGTTAAGCGCCAATGCCCTCGTCGATAAAGCTAAAAACTAGAGTTGACACTATAGACTCCATGGACGACAGCAACCCGAAACCAACTCGAAAAAACCTCGGCAAAGGCATTTTCCTGCTGCCTAATCTATTCACAACCGGGGCTATGTTTGCTGGATTCTACGCCATTATTGCAGCGATGAAGGGCAACTACGATACGGCGGCTATGGCAGTTTTTGTCGCCTTTTTGCTGGATGGCCTCGACGGTCGGGTAGCGCGCATGACCAATACGCAATCAGCTTTTGGCGCAGAATACGACAGCTTGTCTGATATGGTTTCATTTGGTGTAGCACCGGCTCTGGTTATGTATGAATGGACTTTGGCTAATTTAGCTGAGGTATCAGTGCTGTGGGGAAAATTGGGATGGTTGGCTGCGTTCATCTATACCACCTGCACAGCTTTACGTCTGGCACGATTTAATACGCAGATCGGCGTAGCCGACAAGCGCTACTTCCAGGGTCTTGCCTGCCCCGCTAGCGCGGCGGTTATTATGGGTGCGGTCTGGGTTTGCGAAAACTATGGTATTTCCAGTGACGATGTAATCTACGCGGCCTTCATCCTGACATTGGTGGTGGGAATGCTGATGGTATCGAAATTTCCTTACTACAGCTTTAAAGATCTTGATATGCGTAAAAAGGTACCGTTTGTCGCCGTATTAATGGTCTTGCTGGTATTTGTATCTCTATCCCTGGAACCACCGACGGTACTGTTCTCGGGATTCTTTTTGTATATGCTTTCGGGTCCAATAATTTCACTTTTCCGCTGGAACAGAAATCGGCAACGTTTGGCCGGATCGGGTGAACAAGACCCGACAGACAAGTAAAACCAATCTGGCACTGTCGAAGTTTGTACCCGGCTGGGAAAAATATCACCCGGCAATCACCAGTGAGCTGGCTATGAGTAAAGAAAAACTGATTATATTCGACACCACGCTTCGCGATGGCGAGCAAAGCCCTGGTGCGTCTATGACCAGGGACGAAAAAGTTCGCATTGCCAGGGCGCTGGAGGTGATGCAAGTCGACATTATCGAAGCAGGATTTCCAATAGCCAGCAATGGCGACTTCGAAGCGGTAAAAGCAGTTGCAGAGGTTGTCAAGGACAGTACTGTTTGTGCGCTGGCACGAGCCAAGAAGATAGACATCGAACGTGCTGGAGAAGCGATAAAGCCGGCAAATTCGGGCCGTATCCATACCTTTCTTGCGACCTCGCCTATTCATATGAAAGAAAAACTGCGCATGTCAGCCGATGAGGTGGTCGAAGCCGCGGTAAAATCGGTTCAAATGGCACGCAACTACACCGACAACGTAGAGTTTTCTCCAGAAGATGCCGGACGCTCTGAGCCTGATTTTCTCTGTCGCATTATCGAGGCAGTTATCACCGAAGGTGCGACGACAATCAATATTCCGGATACTGTCGGTTACAATATCCCGCATCAGTTCGGTGCATTGATCAAAAGCCTGATAGAACGTATACCCAATTCGGACAAGGTGGTTTTCTCGGTGCATTGTCATAATGACCTCGGTTTGGCGGTCTCCAATTCACTTTCGGCCGTGTTGAATGGAGCTCGACAGGTTGAATGTACTATCAATGGCCTGGGTGAACGCGCCGGCAATGCATCACTGGAAGAAATTGTTATGGCTGTACGAACGCGCCAGGATGTATTTCCCTGTGACACCAATCTCGATGCGACACAAATCATGAACTGTTCGAAGCTGGTTGCTGGCATCACAGGTTTTAACGTACAACCAAACAAGGCTATTGTTGGCACCAATGCGTTTGCTCACGAGTCCGGCATCCATCAGGACGGTGTATTGAAATCGCGTGAGACCTACGAAATCATGCGCGCCGAGGATGTTGGCTGGACATCGAACAAGCTGGTTCTCGGCAAGCATTCGGGGAGAAATGCCTTCAAAACCCGGATGTCTGAATTGAATATCGAATTTTCTTCCGAGCAGGAACTCAACGAAGTTTTTACCCGGTTTAAGGCCCTCGCGGATAAAAAGCACGATATTTTCGACGAGGACTTGCAGGCCCTGGTTACCGAATCGGCCCTTGAATCTGAAAACGAGTCGATCAGGCTCGTGGCTTTAAGAGTTTGCTGTGAAACCGGCGAAACACCAAACGCGACTATGACGCTGAATATTAACGGTGAGGAGCAACAGGCCGAGGCCAGTGGAGATGGACCGGTTGATGCCTGTTTCAAGGCGATAGAAAAGCTCACTAATACGGGCGTTAATCTGCAATTGTATTCGGTTAACGCGATTACCACGGGCACCGACTCACAAGGCGAAGTTACCGTGCGGGTGGAAAAAGATGGACAGATAGTGAATGGCCAGGGGGCGGACACCGATATCGTCATCGCCTCGGCAAAATCCTATATCAACGCACTAAACAAGATCACCAGTAGTGCAGGCCGAACTCATCCGCAACTGGGTAATCTTTAGCGCGAATGTTAAGCCGGCGGCAACAACAATGCCTGAAAGGTATCGGTATTAGGCAATGGCTGGAAAGGTCCACTTCCCGTTCTCATGCAGAAGACATACTGTTGCCAGAGACAGTAGCGCAAGAAAACATTGAGATAGTCGAGCAAACGCCACCGCAAACACCCGTTATTGTTTCAGCACCCGTTAAACTTGGTAGCTGGGACGATATTACCCAATCCATACATCAATGCCAGGCCTGTGAGCTAGCGAGCTCATGTACTCAAAAAGTACCCGGGGTGGGTGACCGAGAAGCCGAGCTAATGATCATAGGTGAAGGGCCAGGTCACGAGGAAGACCTTAAGGGTGAACCCTTCGTCGGCCGCTCCGGTCAATTGTTAGACAAAATGTTGATGGCAATAGGTATAGCCCGATCCCAGGTATTTATCACCAATATAGTAAAATGCCGCCCACCTAATAATCGCGACCCCCACATCAACGAAGTAAAGGCATGCGAACCGTTTATCCAGGCACAAATTAAGCATATTGCTCCCAAAGTAATTTTGGCGGTCGGCAGGATTTCGGCACATCATTTACTTGATTGCACCACCCCGGTCGGCAAGCTAATCGACCAGGTTCATCGTTTACCAGGGTCAGATATACCACTCAAGGTCACATATCATCCAGCCTATCTACTCAGAAATCCATCGGCCAAATCGATCGTCTGGCGGGATATGAAGAATTTGCACAAAATGCTCAACCAATGAGCGAAATCGAATTAGTATTCAGGCCAATGGAACTGGATGATGTCGAAGCAGTGATGCGGCTCGAAGAAGCGGTTTATGAATTTCCCTGGACTGAGCGTATCTTTAAGGACTGTATACGCGTTGGCTACGATTGCTGGTTAGCCCTGGAAGAGAATAAAGTACTCGCGCACGCGGTGATGAGCGTGGCCGCAGGCGAAAGCCATATGCTAAATTTGGCGGTGTCGAAAAAATGCCAGGGCCAGGGAATAGGGAAACAGTTTGTTCAGTTTCTGCTCAAAGTAGCAGGCAAAAAGTGCGCCGAAATCATGATGCTCGAAGTACGCCCGAGTAATATCCAGGCAATAAATTGCTATAATTCTGCTGGATTTAATGAAATCGGATGTCGAAAGGACTATTATCCCGCGCCGAACGGTAAAGAAGACGCATTGCTCTTCGCCAAACAAATTCCCTGATCGCCCTGGATTAATACAGCTATACACTATACGCGAGGTAATTAAGCCCCGTATCAGGCCCACAGATTACACGAAGGCGGCACCCAGATTGATGAATATTTTTATAATTCAATGATTTATCCTAGAATATTGACATGTTTGAAAATTGCAGTTTGTGCCTGAACGAATCCAGGAAAAATCTGGCGGCCAATCTTGATCGATCCCCCTTGATCCATAGCTATTGCTATGCATCGGCGGGCGATCAATCAACCTTGTTTGCCATATTTTCCCTGACCTTCGTTCCCTTCATGCAATATGCGGGCTCGCATAATAAATTGAGTAAAAATGATGTCTGACATAGACGAAATGCGACGCCGGCGCACTTTTGCAATTATTTCACACCCGGACGCGGGTAAAACCACGGTAACTGAAAAGTTATTGCTGTTCGGCAAAGCAATCCAGATGGCAGGAACCGTGAAAGGCAGGAAGGCTGCTCGTCACGCGACATCAGACTGGATGGAGCTGGAGAAACAGCGTGGTATTTCGGTAACCTCGTCGGTAATGCAATTCCCCTACAAAGACAGCATCATCAACCTGCTCGATACCCCAGGACATGAAGATTTTTCTGAAGACACCTACCGCACCCTGACCGCGGTAGATTCGGCACTAATGGTAATTGACTGTGCCAAGGGCGTGGAAGAACGCACCATTAAACTCATGGATGTATGCCGCCTACGCGATACGCCAATCATCACCTTCATCAATAAACTCGATCGCGAGGGACGTGATCCAATCGATCTCATGGATGAAGTCGAGGAAGTGCTCGGAATAAGTTGTGCGCCGATTACCTGGCCGATTGGTATGGGTAAGCGACTTAAGGGGGTATTCCACCTGTTAACCGACTCAGTGCATTTGTTCGCCGCTAGTGATGCCGATAAGATATCAACAGGTGAGGTCATCAAGGGGCTCGATAACCCACGACTGGATGAGCTACTGGGGTCCATGGCCGAGGATTTCCGAGAGGAAATTGAACTGGTGCGTGGTGCCTCTAACGCCTTTGAACTGGAAAATTATCTAAACGGAGAGTTAACCCCGGTATTTTTCGGATCGGCGATTAACAACTTCGGGATGGCGGAATTGCTTGATGCTTTTAACGAATACGCACCACCACCAATGGCCCGCCAGACCCGAACACGAGTGGTACAACCAGATGAAGATCTAATGACCGGATTTATATTTAAAATTCAGGCCAATATGGATAAACAGCATCGGGATCGTATCGCATTTATGCGTATTTGCTCAGGCAAATACATCAAGGGTATGAAAGTAAGACATGTACGTATTAAAAAGGAGGTAAAGATTCCAGATGCGCTTACCTTTATGGCCGCCGATCGGGACCATGTGGATGAGGCCTATACCGGCGATATCATCGGCATACACAACCACGGCACTATTCGTATCGGCGACACCTTCACTATGGGCGAAGATCTCGCATTTACCGGTATTCCGAATTTCGCACCCGAGTTGTTCCGACGAGCGCGTCTGAAAGATCCGCTTAAGATGAAGGCACTGCTAAAGGGGTTAACCCAACTCTGCGAAGAAGGGGCTACGCAGTTGTTCAAACCTCTCGCGAACAACGACCTGATTCTGGGCGCGGTTGGTATTTTACAGTTCGATGTCGTTGCCCACCGACTCCAGGACGAATACGGGGTCGACTGCCAATTCGAGGCAGTTAATGTTAATACGGCGCGCTGGATTTCATGTAATGACGAAAAGAAATTAATCGAGTTCAAAAACAAGGCCCGAAGCAATCTCGCAATTGATCATGCTGGTGACCTCGCCTATATTGCGCCAACACGTGTTAACCTGACCATGACGCAGGAACGTTGGCCAGAAATCGAATTTCTCGCCACCAGAGAACACGGAATCTACGACTAATCAATATTTTTAAACGAAACCGGTTTCACGACCGGCGTATCTGTATTACCGCATCATGAATAAACAGACCCCTGATCTTATCCCAGAAATCACCGCCAAGCACCAGCAAACTTGAAATCAACACCAGGTCTCCAGTAATGTTTATGATCAGTCGGTTGGCCTCGTAAGCCGGAATATAGTGGGCAAAATAAAGCCCCAACCATCCAAATAATAAAGGCAACACGAACATCATCAAACCCACCCGGTAACGCATTTTGCTCACCCGATCCGGAGGGCCATGTCTTTTTATGAAACTATAAAAGCGAGACTTGATAACGTCAAACCCGGCTCTGCCCATGATCGCAATCGCTATGATACTAAAAACCTCGGGAATGCCGATTGCGAGTGCCCCTGAAATAGCCGTTTTCCAGCCGGTTGGAAGGTTAGTGGCCGTGATCACCGGGATCAGCAATGGGCTGGCGAAACCAATGATTAATATAGTGAGGCCCAGTCGCAGTCGCCAATCGCTGCGAGGCTGTTCATTTTTACCACTATTGTTTTCAATCATGTCATCATTTCCGGTTGCTGCTACCCGATTGTATTTTCTCCAGCAATTCAAAGGTGCCGACTCCCCAGTGACTCAGAACTCTGGATGTGTCGCCCAGGTTCGAGTCGAGCAATTCGATGCGGTCACGGCTCATTATCTTTAAAGAGCCCGCGAAAGACGCCGGTGCCCAGGGCACCAGTATGCTTGCCTGCCCCTTATCGTCTTCCTCGATCAGATACACGATTTCTCGTTCTCCATTTTCTGAATGCATAACCGCTGGTCTGAATACGCCCTCTTCT
>JBGUEB010000079.1:0-13291 GCA_041821565.1 Gammaproteobacteria bacterium
CGATTACCGTCGATGGCACGAGTTTGACCGTCAATCGAATAGCGAGGAATCGATTCGATGTTAATATCGTGCCTCATACGCGTGAAAAGACTATTTTCAAGTATTATCAACCGGGTACCCGGGTTAATATCGAAGTTGATATTATCGCCCGCTATCTTGAACGATTAATCAGGGGCAGGGCGGACGCTGAGAATATCTCTGATAACCAGTTAATGACATCACTGCTAAAATCAGGGTTTATCGAATGATAGTATTTGTTCCATTAGATATGTGCCATCAAAAAACGGATCAAAATGAAACTGAATAGCACCAAAGAAATTATTGAAGATATCAGGGCTGGGAAAATGGTCGTGATCATGGACGATGAGGATCGCGAAAACGAGGGCGATATACTAATGGCCGCCGAAATGGTACAGGCCGATGACATCAATTTCATGGCCAGATACGGACGTGGTCTTATTTGTCTGACCCTGTCTGAACAGCGTTGCCGACAACTCCGCCTGTCCTTGATGGTTGGCGATAACAAGGCTCAGATGGAAACCAATTTTACCGTTTCTATCGAAGCAGCCGAGGGTGTCACCACCGGTATATCTGCAGCGGACCGGGCGACCACGGTTCGCGCCGCGGTAAAAGTAGATGCAAAATCTGAAGATATCGTGCAACCAGGTCATATTTTCCCAGTGATGGCACGCAAGGGCGGTGTCCTGTTTCGGGCAGGTCATACCGAAGCCGGGTGTGACCTCGCGCGCCTCGCAGGATTTCAGGCAGCTGCGGTGATTGTTGAGATTCTTAATGACGATGGTAGCATGGCGAGAAGAGGCGATCTCGAGAGCTTCGCCAAAGAACACGATTTGAAAATTGGCACCATCGAAGACCTGATTCGATATCGTATCGAAAATGAACACACGATTGAACGCATTGTCGAATCACATTTCCCGACGGATTATGGTGAATTCGAGTTGTTCGCTTATGAGGATACCACGGCCCAGGAACTGCATTTTGCCCTTGTAAAAGGTAAAATTAATCCGGACAAGCCCATTCCGGTACGAGTACACGTACAAAATACACTCACCGATGCCTTGCTGGGTACCGTAGGCAGGGGCTGGCCTTTGCACAATGTTATGAAAACTATCGAGAAGGAAGGTCAGGGCGTCATTGTTTTTTTACGTCAGGCCGAATCGCCCAAAGACATGGTGGCAAAAATTGAATCAATCATTCGTGACGATGCCGGTCAGGAAGAAGATCATCCCGACGAATTAAGAACCTATGGTATTGGTGCGCAGATTCTCGCGGACCTCGGTGTACGTAAAATGAGCGTGCTGAGTGCACCGAAGAAATTCCATGCACTGGCCGGTTTTGGTCTCGAAGTAGTCGAGTATTATTCCGATTAACGCGGGATGTTAATCCAGCAAGACGTTTGGCAAGAGGTATTAAAATGAGTGAAGTAAATCAGATCAATGGTGACATTACCGTGAACAAGGCAAAACTCGCTATTGTAGTTGCCCGTTTTAACGGGTTTATTGTCGAGAGTCTTTTGCAGGGTGCACTGGACACATTGCAACGTGCCGGTATCAAGGATACGGATATTACCGTCAGTCACGTTCCTGGTGCCCTGGAAATGCCACTGCTTGTACAAAAGTTTGCGGCCTCAGGAAAATTCGACGCGATCATTGGTATTGGTGCGGTGATTCGTGGTTCCACACCTCACTTCGATTTTGTCGCCGGCGAAAGCGCGAAGGCGCTGTCAACATTGGCGTTACAACATTCGATTCCGGTGATCAATGCCGTGCTGACGACTGATACCATCGAACAGGCTATAGAACGTGCGGGAACCAAGGCCGGCAACAAGGGTGCGGATGCGGCCATGGCGGCAATGGAAATGATTAGCTTGCTAAGGAAAATTGGTTAAGTTGAATTAATGCCAAAAGCAAATACGCATAATGCTCAATTTATCAAGAAGCGTAAACACGCCCGCGATAAAGCTTTGCAGGCCCTGTATCAATGGCAGCTGTCTGGCGAGGACCTGGACTGGATCAAGCAGCACTATTTAGAAGAGCAGGGTGTTTCATCGGGTGATGAAGCATACTTTCTGGAATTGCTATATCAAATTCCTGCCGAGGTTGAACAACTTGATGAAACCTATCGAAAATTCATGGCTCATACCGAGGATCGACTCGATCCAATCGAATGTAACATACTGCGTATTGCGACTTATGAATTCCTCCATCACCTTGAAATTCCCTACAAGGTAGTCATTAACGAGGCAGTTAACCTGGCGAAGACATACGGCGCCGACGAAGGCCACAAGTTTGTTAACGGTGTACTCGATCCGCTGTCCCGCCAAATTCGCGAACTCGAAACTGCCAGTATTACCTGACGCGGCAGCAGGTTTTGCTCTAACCGGTCTCAGACTGTGACCTTGAACCTGGAAACCTCAGTTGACCGCTAGAGATCTCAAATAACATGTTGATAAAATTACTCTTCATTGCTTTTATTGCTTTCGCCTGTAGGGTGAAGATCGCGATTCAACTGAGGTTTCTAGATTGAATGAATTTTCACTAATCGAGCGTTACTTCACCGATATCGGTTCATCAAGATATCCAGCTATATTGTCCCTGGGTGACGACGCCGCAGTGGTTGAAGTAGCAGATGGAATGCAGGCAGTAATGAGTATGGATACCCTGATTAGTGGTGTGCATTTTCCAGCTCAAACCAGCGCCGAGGATATTGGCAGCAAGGCGCTTGCGGTCAATCTCAGTGACCTGGCGGCAATGGCAGCGACACCAGCCTGGTTCCTGTTATCACTGAGTATGCCTGATTTTGATGAAAACTGGTTACGGGCCTTCTCGGACAGTTTAAAGAAAAGCGCCGAACGCTACCAGGTTGAGCTGATTGGAGGTGATACCTGTCGTGGTCCATTATCGGTTACGGTGCAGGCAACCGGGCTCGTAGAAATCGGTCGGCAGGTCACGCGAGATGGAGCCCGACCAGGTGACAAGATTATGGTTTCAGGAATGCTTGGCAACGCTTCGCTGGGCCTCGCCCAGTTGCAACAGCAGATAAAGTTACCAGAAACGATCCGGGGTAGCTGCGAATCAGCTTTAAACCGACCGATTCCACGTCTCGAACTAGTAGACTTCCTGTCTCGACACGCCTCTGCCGCGATTGACCTGTCAGACGGGTTGGTTGGTGATTTGGGCCATATTTTGCGGTCTAGTCGGGTAGGCGCATGTATTCGTCAGGCACAGTTGCCGGTTTGCGACTGGATTGTAGAGAATGAATCCTATCATCATGCGCTAAGCGGTGGTGACGACTACGAATTATGTTTTACTCTCCCGCATAAAAACTGGCCAGCCGTGGTGCAGTGGAATCTGCATAATCAGGATTGTCCGCTCACTGAAATCGGCGAAATTACAGATTCCGGCTACACTCTTATAGATGGTAGTAAAGCGATCGATTTAAACGACTGGCACGGGTATCGACATTTTGACTAAGCCTGCATTTCTCACCAGCATTCGTCGCGAGGATGTCGAGATGCCGCTGCGGTGGGCTGCGCGGACTGGAAGACGGTGCAGTCGTAGTCGACACTACGTCAAATCGGCTGCAAGGAGCACAGGCCGCCACGGCGAGCTTATCGGCATCCGCACGACTGCATGGACGCAGCGGTCCGGCGTCCCGGAGGTAGAGCAACGCATGGAGCAGTTGCCGAGCAGAATTCTGGTGAGAAATGCAGGCTAGGCCGATTCCAGTTTCCATGTTATCCAGTCCGATCCATCTATTGTCGTTGGGTTTCGGTTCGGGGCTTTCACCCCACGCACCCGGGACCATGGGTACATTGGTGGCAATTCCCCTTTATTTGTTGTTGAGTCGACTGGAATTGTGGCCCTATTTGATAGTTGTAGTGGCAGGTTTTCTACTAGGTATTTATGTTTGTGATAAAACCAGTAAGGCGCTCGGCGTACATGACCACTCGGGAATCGTATGGGATGAGATTATTGGATACTGGATTACGATGATTGCAATTCCTGCGGTAACATGGCAATGGATACTGGCCGGATTCGTACTGTTTAGATTTTTTGATATCGTCAAACCCTGGCCGGTAAAAATTGCCGATAGGCGCGTGCCGGGTGGATTTGGAATCATGTTTGACGATTTACTCGCAGGATTGTATGCACTTGCCTGTATACAGATATCCTGGTTATTTTTTATCAAAGATCTATGAGCAACCCAGCCCGAATCATTGCTCTTTTTCTGGGCATTATTCTGATAACCAGTACTGCAGATGCTACCGACGTACGTGTCATAGGATTATTTACGAATAAAGCACTGTTGCAAATAAACGGACAGCAGAAGTTACTCGCTAAAGGTGAAAGCTTTGACGGTGTCATGCTGGAGTCCGCCTCTGGTAGAGGAGCCGTGGTTTTAATAGACGGTGAAAGTAAAAAAATCGGATTGAACCAGTCGATTCAGGGTAATTTTAAACAGCCGGACCGAACCATTTCTAAAATTTTCCCGGATTTCCAGGGCATGTACTTCATCACTGGCAAGGTCAACGGTCAGCCAATGCGATTTCTGGTCGATACTGGCGCAACCTATGTAACCATGAGCGGCCAAAATGCCACCCGCATAGGTATTGACTTCAGGAAGGGATCGAGAGGCTACGCGCAAACCGCGGCTGCCACGGTGCCGGTCTGGAGGATTATGCTGGATAGTGTCAGCATCGGCGATATAAATGTGCCCAATGTCCAGGCAACCGTGATAGAAGGTTCACAGCCATCCGATGCCCTGCTCGGAAACTCGTTCCTGAAGCATACCCGTATACAGCGTATAGGTCGTGCCATGGAAATCGAGCAAAAATACTAAATACAGGCCAGCCAAGCCGTCAATTTAATACGACTATCGTATTAAATTAACGTGACTTTGGTAGAATATCGCGCCTTATCAATCCCACTCAGGAATATTAATGATAAAAACTCGTTTCGCCCCCAGTCCTACTGGGTATTTGCATGTGGGTGGTGCCCGGACGGCATTATTTTGCTGGCTTTATACCAGGAAAATGGGAGGAATATTCATTTTACGGATCGAGGATACGGATCTCGAACGCTCTACTGAGGCATCGGTTCAGGCTATTCTCGACGGCATGCAGTGGTTGAAGCTGGATTATGATGAAGGACCTTACTACCAGACAAAAAGGTTCGACCGCTACCGTGAGGTTATCCTACAGCTAATTGAGCAGGGAGATGCATACTACTGTTCTTGCTCAAAACAACGCCTGGAGTCACTTCGCGAATCGCAGATGGCAGCGAGGCAAAAACCGCGTTATGACGGTTGTTGTCGAGAACTTAACCTGCAACCCGATAGTGCTACCGATTTGGTAGTACGGTTTAAAAATCCACAACAGGGAGAGGTTAAATTTTATGATCATGTTAAAGGTGATGTAAGCGTTAGCAATGCAGAACTGGATGATTTGATTATCGCTCGAAGTGATCGCACGCCGACTTATAATTTGACCGTGGTAGTTGATGATATGGATATGCTAATCACCCACGTGGTACGAGGGGATGATCATGTCAATAATACACCCAGACAGATTAATATTCTTAAAGCGCTGGGTGCAGACTGCCCCGAATACGCGCATCTACCGATGATCCTGGGGGATGACGGTAAACGCTTATCTAAAAGGCATGGAGCAGTCGGTGTCATGCAATATTTTGAAGATGGGTATCTTGCAGAGGCGATGCTGAACTACCTGGTACGTCTGGGCTGGTCACACGGAGACCAGGAATTATTTAGCACAGAAGAAATGATCGAGTACTTTTCGCTGGACGATATTAATAAATCGGCTTCCACTTTTAATACTGAAAAACTGAAGTGGATTAATTCGCAGTATCTGGTATCGCAACCGCTCGATCAGATCATTGACCTGGTTAAACAGCGGCTCATAAAAATTGGCGTTGAGTTTAGTGAGCAAACCGATTTTAATGGCATTGTCGATTTGTATCGGCAACGTGTCTCCACGATTAATGAACTGGCTGATAGTATCCTCTACTGCTTTCGTGATTTTGAACAGTACGACGAAAAAGCCGCCAGGAAAGCACTAAAGCCAGTAGCTATTGAAGCTTTAAAGCGCTTGCACGATGGACTAGAACAGCTTGAAGTCTGGAATTCAACTACTATACATGAGGTAATTGAGTCAATTACTGACGCCCTGGATGTTAAAATGGGTGCAGTAGGGCAACCGTTACGCGTAGCGGTCACCGGTGGGTCTTTTTCACCTCCAATTGACAAGACTGTTGAAATTATCGGCAAGGAGAAAACGCTAGCTCGAATCAATAGCGCAGTCAGCTATATTTTAGAGAAATAGGTGCTACAATAAATGTATATTATTCAGCAACATGCTATGTGATTTTAATCCTGCACATGAATATTATAGAAGCCGCTCGAAGATAGAAATATGAGGTTCTTGAGGAGGCATTTTTAAACCTCTGCTATTTACCGGGAATTCGTTTGTGAGGTTACTATAGTTGAGTCATTCGAAATTCCTGGGCTTGAGCAAAAATTATTTTTTACTGGCTAAAATATTTTATGAAGGATAATGGTTAAATGACCCGAGAGACCACCACCTGCGTTGTTATGTTTGCCGATGTCGCTGGCAGCACCGCAATGTATGAAAATTTGGGTGATGACCTCGCGCGTGAACGCATCTCTAATTCGCTAGATATATTGATATCAACCTCTACGAGCCACGGCGGGGTATTGATTAAGACCATTGGCGACGAAATACTGGTTTACTTTCCAGACGTCGACGAAGCGATGTTTGCAGCGCGCGAAATTCAGGAAACCATGGAAGACGATAGCTCTCCTGAAACCATTGGTGTATCGATCCGGATAGGCATGCAATACGGTAGCGCGATTCTGGAAGATGGTGATATATATGGTGACTCGGTGAACGTTGCTGCCCGAATTGCGAGCATGGCCAAGGCACGCCAAATCCTTTGTACCAAGGAAATGGCGTTTATGTTGAAGGAAGCTGAGCTGACTAACAATGTACGTCCTTTTGACCGATTGCGGGTTAAAGGCCGGGAAGAACCGCTAGACGTCTATATGTATGTGTGGGAAGAAGAAGAGGATATGACCAATTTGGCGGCCAGGAGCAGTTTTACTAATCCCGGCAAGCATCATACGGCGAATGCCATAATCCTCACTTATAGAGACAAGGAGTATACTATTCCGAATTCTGCTACTTCTTATATTCTCGGACGCGGTGGTGATTGCGAACTCATAATAACAGGCGAACTAATTTCCCGTCATCATTCAAAAATTGAACATCGACGCGGGAAATTTATTATTACCGATCAAAGTACTAATGGGACTTTCGTTAAAACCACGGATGGTCAGGAGATATTCCTGCGTCGAGAAGAACTAAGCCTGTTTGATGCCGGCCATATCAGCCTCGGCAAAGAAGTGGATTACGGCGATTTCGACTTGATTCAATATCAATGTGTGTAAGCATAACGCCTGATCCATTGCCGATAGACGGTTAGAGCCGACCCCATGAACGAAGCGAATGCCTTCGCCCAGGCTGTGAATCACACTTCAATCTGACTCAATTTACGCTTCATGCATTATGTAGGCTAGTTGCGCAAGGTTTGCGTATAATCCTGACCGAATATCATGCAGAAATTAAAAAACTTGTTAGCCCGGATCGACGGACAAGGTTACAAGTCCTATAAGCGATTAGAGGGCGAATTTCAGTTTGCCGATTTCCGACTGCATATAGACCACGCGCAAGGCGACCCATTTGCTGAACCTTCTCGTTGTCGTATCGTCTTGCCGCTAGCTTCTACTGGCCTGCCGCATCATCTGTTTGACAATTCAATTCGCCGCATAGCCCTGGAAGACTATCTTGGTCGCCGTTTTGCCGCGGATATAAAGTCACTGGTCAGGGAGAAGCGAGGGTCAGGCCGTAGCGGGGAGTTTAATATCGCAAGCTATGGCCAGCAGGTCCTGCATCGCAGCACCGTGTTGATTAATGCGCCCTCGCTCGAAGTTCGATTTCAAATTGGGCTGCCAGCGAATAACCGCAGGATCGATGCGGATCACGCGCGAATCATGTTGATTTCGATATTGCCGGGATTAGTCGGGTCGGCTTTATTACAAGCTGCTAGTGAACTTGAACATGTCGAGCAACATGTTAACTGTATCGAAGATCAACAATATTTACGCGCTCAACTTGCCGAAAATGATCTGATCGCGTTTGCCGCTGACGGCTCTAATCTGGCGCGTCGAAGCGGTGTCGATGAGCGGGCGCTAGATGACGCTATCAAGCTTGTCGTACCTGATGCGCTGGCCTGTGAATTGACACGAAAGCATGGTCCGGCGATACGGGGTCTGGCTTTTCCTGTTGGCATCAATTTAATTGTTGGTGGTGGATTCCACGGTAAATCTACCCTGTTACGCGCCATAGAGCAGGGCGTTTACGACCATATTCCAGGTGACGGCCGTGAATGGGTGGTTAGTGACCCCAGTTGCTTCAAATTGCGAGCAGAAGATGGGCGTGCGATCGCAGGTGTTGATATCCGGCCTTTCATTC
The DNA here is from genome assembly GCA_041821565.1 of Gammaproteobacteria bacterium. Classification (GTDB taxonomy): domain Bacteria; phylum Pseudomonadota; class Gammaproteobacteria. Next base: position 8,594 of record JBGUEB010000079.1, read on the forward strand.
AAAACTTACCCAGGGGCGAGGACTGCCAATTCTTTACTACCAACAATGCCAGTGGTAGTAGCTCGCAGGCCGCAAGCATCATAGAGGCAATTTCGGCTGGTTCGAAAACCCTGTTAATTGATGAAGATACCTCGGCGACCAATTTTTTGATTCGTGATACGCGTATGCAAGCCCTGGTACCCAAATCGAGCGAGCCGATTACGCCCTTATTGCAGAGAATCCGTGCGCTAAAGGATGAGCAAGGGGTCTCGATAATCATGGTCATGGGTGGTTCGGGAGACTATTTTTCGGTTGCCGATCGCGTGGTTATGATGGATAGTTATCAACCTTGCGACAGGACAAAGCAGGCCAGGGAACTGGCAGCCAGTGTTGCTGAACCCGAACTGGAATATCCAGGCATTGCCCAGCAAATGGCGAGAATTCCACAACCAGGTTGCCTGTCCTCGCTCGCAAAAACCGGCAAATCGAAAATAAAAGCTTTTGGGACGCGTCTACTCCAATACGGTGAAGAAGAAGTGTCCCTGCAGTCACTAGAGCAACTGGTAGATACAGCCCAATTGCTTTCAATCGGTTACTTGATCGATCATTTCGATCAGGATAAACCAGCCCAGGAATTTGATCTGGTATCGTCCCTGCGATATGAAATAGAGAAATTAGAGCAACAGGGTTTCGATTTGATTACCCCTTATCCGATGGGTAAGCTGGCGCTACCACGCTTGCAGGAACTTGTGGCTGTTGTAAATCGGATGCGGCTGTTAAAATTGCGTCAACCCGAGGGGGGCTAAAATGCTAATTACCTTTAAAACGAAATCTTATGCCAACATCATGATGTTTGGCGATGTTGGTCTGAAGATGCTGGAAATGATGGATTACGGGGTTTCTGTGCCAGGAGCTATCATTGCCGAGGACGTGCCGCGCGCTTTGAGCAATTTACAAAACCGGCTCGAATCCCTGGTAGAGGTTGTTGAACCCGCCGGTGAAGCCGATGAAGGTGAACCAGCGGTAAGCCTGCATACCCGTGCCCTGCCATTGATTGAGTTATTACAGTCCGCGGTGGCAAATGAAAATATTGTCCGCTGGGAATAGATATCCCGAAAATATTTAACCCTGTAGGATGGATTGCACCCATACAACGCAATGGTCGAGTAGATTTTCCCTGGGTCCGACAGACCGCTAGCGCGCTTTGATCATCGCCTCGACAACCGCGGTCCAGGCGCGGGCTATATTGTCATGATTGTAACCACCACCGCCCATCGCCAGCATTCTGCCGTCGCAATACAAATCGGCCATTTCACACAAACGCCTTGCTGCGTGGGCATGTGAGGCGGGACTAAATGCCATGTTGGTTATCGGATCGCCTGCAATGCTATCTGCACCGCATTGCAGCAGGATAAACTCAGGCTCATATTTTTTTAGATAGTCCTCTATCTGCGGCCAGACCGACTGAAAAACCGCGTCGTCCGCAAACGGCGGTACTGGAATATTCAATTTAGTGCCGACGGCGTTACCCTTGCCTGTTTCCTCTTCAAAACCAGTCCCCGGGTAGAGCGTGCGGCCATCCTGGTGGATATCCGCAAAAAGTAAATCAGGATCATCTTCGAAGCTATAAAAAACACCATCGCCATGGTGGGCATCTATATCGATATAGGCAACGCGTTTAACGCCATACTGATGACGAAGGTATTCGATGGCGATGCCACAATCGTTGAAAACACAAAATCCAGCGGCGACGTGTCGGCGTGCATGATGCAGGCCGGCAATGGGTGAAAAAGCGCGGCGATATTGCTTCGACATGATACGATCAATGGCATCGGTGACCGAACCGGCGACGTTGCTCGCGGCTTCGTACATACCGACAAATGAGGGTGTGTCGCCACCGTCGAGATAGCCGGTACCTGATTTAGAGTAGTCTCGCACCTTTTCGATATAGTCGCTGGTGTGAAATAATTCGATTAAATCCGGGGTAGCTTTGACCGGTTCCTGAATATCGAGCGGTTTGTCCAGTCCCTGGCGGATTAATTCAGCCTTGAATACATCGTGTCGTTGCGGGCCGAATGGGTGGCCGTCCTTGAAACCATAGTCGGCCAGAGGCTGGCCCAGGTAAACACAGGTAGTTTTTGCTGTCATCCCAGGAACTCCGGATAAAGTGTTCGATAACTGGTTCTCGGCTGTTCTGAAATCACTCAATTACCCATTGATGATCGCATTTTTCACATTTTGCATAAATAGACTGCGCACCGACTGTTACGTCAAATAATCCGTAGGAATGACAGATTTCGCAAGTCGCGGCGCTGGCACATTCCTGGGCATGGCAGAAGCGTAACCAGAATCGTCGAAACAACTCGATAATAGCAAGGCCAATTAGGTAAAGCACGATCAGGGTGATGATTAATACTACCCCGGAAGACTTAAACCCGAAAATTTCAATAATGGCGACGAATAAAAAACCACTCATCAGGCAACTGATTAACCAGGCGAAGCTAAAATAAAGTTGCCTCTCATGCCAACGATTGAATCGTATTTTTTGCATTTCAGTGCTGTCTTTTCTTTCTTCGTCCAGTATAAGCCCTGGTATTTGTAATTAAAGCAAATAAAACCAGTTACGCCTGACAGGTTGGAGACTCTATCGCTGGTTTAGTTCAGGATTTGAACCGGCGCCCTGGTTTTCAGCCATCCTGGTTAAGTCGACCAAGCAGAAGCTGGCAGGCTTCTGTCCAGGGTTCAAATGCCTTCCTGTCCTTAAGCAGGTCCAGTCCCAGTTTCGAAAAGGTGCCCTCAGTCGCAATATACTCCGCAATCTCGCCGGGAGTCCGGGAATTATTCTGCAGCGCAAGGCTGGCTGCACCGTTTGCCATGCCGAGTACCAGTTCGGTAGCAAGCTCCGAGGGAAAATCCTTTGATGTCGTCGATTTAATTAACTGTTCGAACAATTCGAAGTACCAGATATAAACGCAGGCGAGTACGCTACCTTGCTCAAATGCCGATTCGGTATCTACGGCGATCGATTTACCACAGTGGTTAAATAACTCCAGTACGCTGGTGTTGAAAGGATAAATAATAGTCGGGCTCGTGCCCGCCTCGGCGCAACTAACCGGCATTGCCCGGATAATTGAAATATCGATATCCGTGGCGGCGGCGAGGGCATCGATACTGATGCCGGCGACTACGCTGACAAGTTGCTGATCGGGTCTCAGTTTCAGTCGGGATAAAGTTTCGAGACTGTCGGCCGGACGCATCGACAGAACGAGGAGATCGCTGGCATCGGCCACTGCCTGGTTACTGCCGAGAACTTCACACCGGCAAATTTCGGCCAGCATTTGCGAGCGTTGCTGGTTTCGGGGGCTTAACAGTATTCGACCCTGATAACCCCCAGCCCTGAGCCCCTTGATTGTGTATTCGGCGAGGTCACCGACGCCTATGAATCCCAGTGTCTTCATTTCGATCTAGTCTCTAATGTCCAAGGTTAAAATTATTTCTTTGTGACCTGTCTACTCCGCGTAACAAATACAGGGCTCGCCTGGAATAACCATGGGGAGATCCGGCGTCTTCTTTTATCTTGCCGCTATTGTGATTATAAAAACTCGTGGCCGGCATGATACGAAGCACCAGCCCCATTCGGCGCCGATCTGACAGGTTCGGTCCCGAGCCGTGCACCAGATACACATCGTGAATCGAAATTTGTCCCGGCTGTAGAACAATATCCCTGGCCTGTTTGAGATCGACCTGGCCTTCGTCGATGACCTGGGCCAGGGTGTAGTCGTCACGGTGTTCAAAATGATGTGAATAAATCTTTCGATCACGATGTGAACCCGGAATATATCGCATGCACCCTTGCTCAGGTGTGGAACCATCGAGTGATAGCCAGACCGTACAGGTTTCGAGCGGTTCTATGGGGTAGTAGTCGCCATCCTGGTGCCAGGGCGTTTGCCTGCCAATCATGGCCGGCTTACCAAAAATTGTCATACCCCAGAGGATAAAGTCTGGGCCGATTAGCTGTTCTACCATATCCAGAATTTCCGGAATCCTGGCGAACTCCAGCCAGGCTGGATCTCCTCTCACACCGTAACTAGCGTCGGTATCAAGATGTGGGCCAAGAATAAAATCCGACGAAAATTCTGGATTATGCTGGTTATCGGTGAGTAATTTCAGGTACAAGCTGTTGATGTCCTGCAGGATGCCGTCAGGCAGCCGATACGATGCCGGAATTAGTAGCCCATCTTCGTGGTAGCGGCTGATCTCTTGCTGGCTTAGCGGCATCTTTGACCTTTGCGATATCTTAAGGCAACAGCATATTACAAAGCTTGCAGGGCGTAAATCCAGCTTCTCTGATCTGGCCAGCCTGGAAATGGTGTTATTCGAGTATAAAACTCGATTTTTGATGAGAGATTTTGATTTGTCCGGGTTTTGATTCTAGAATGCGGGACATAATAAAATAACCAGTCAAACCACTAGAGGCTAACCTATGAAGAGCAGACTCATTTGCAGCAGTCTTGTTGCAATTTCGATATTGATCGTGGCACCCGCCTCGGCAGCATTAAAAATAGGCATGATTACAACCCTGACCACCAAGGCCGGTTATCTCGGCGAGGATATTCGTGATGGATTCCAGCTCGCTATCGAAATGGGTGGCGGCAAACTCGGTGGTGTTGATATCGAGTTGCTGGTTGAAGACGATGGCCGCAAGCCGGGTAAGGGGCT
>JBGUEB010000080.1:0-13150 GCA_041821565.1 Gammaproteobacteria bacterium
CCAGGTATCCGTGCCTTCGGTACGTTGTGCCGGGGATAAATTTGATCATATTGATCGCATGATCGCTAAAATTTCAGGGCACCTCGATCAGGCTCCGGCTGACCTGGTGGTATTACCCGAGCTTTGTACGATCGAGTATTCAAGGCAAAGTTTCGAGTGTCTTGCCGAGCTGGCTGAAGACCTCGACGGTCCAGCTATGGAGAAGATGCGGGCACTGGCGACGAGCTATCAAACCGCCGTAGTTTTCGGTATGCCACGTCGCGACGACGGCGAGTATTTTATTTCGCAGATCGCGATTGGAGCCGATGGTGATCTGCTCGCCTGTTATGACAAGCTGCATATCTGCCATTACGGGGCCTCGATGGAGAAAGAGTTTTTTCAGCGCGGACAGGCGGTCTGCGTTTTTAGCGTGGCCGGGTTTCGGTTTTCTCCGATCATCTGCTACGACATTCGATTTCCGGAACTGAGCCGCAGCCTCGCACTGGATGAAGAGGTAGATTGTATTTTGCACTGCGGTGCCTACTACCGCGACGAATCATTTGCCAGTTGGCATTCGTTTGCGACCACCCGGGCGCTGGAAAATCAATTGTATTTCCTCAGTCTCAACCGCGCCGGCGAGCTGTATGGAGATTCAATATTTTGCCTGCCATGGATGGATGAACAACAGGTAGCGGTGCGCTTCGCGACTCATGATGAAGATTTTAGATATCTCAAGATTGAACGATCCAAAATAGAAGCAGCCCGCGAGCAATATACCTTCCTTAAAGATAGATTGACCGATTACAGAAGGCGCTAGTAACGAAAATGGAAGTATTGAGTGTAAAAAAGGCGAGCGCCATGGTATTTGCGGTGGGTGCGATTTTACTGTTGACCCAGGCCTAGGGTTGTTGCTGGTATGGCTCTATGGTCACTGCATCACCCAGGGCTATGTTGATTTCGTTGAAAGTCGGGTAATGCCTGCCTCTTAAACCTGATTCTTTAACACAAAATAGCGAACGTACATCGGGCTGATCAGTCGACCGCAAGCGCATCTCCAGGGTAAAAAATGTATTGCTGGGCTGACCTTCCCTCATCCGCATAGTCGAGGCTACGAGGATAATTGAGTCATTGAAACGATCATTAGACTGGCGCACTTCCCTGACATCGAATCGACCGGGTGATACTGTTAAAACTGGTTCGCCTGGCACGTGCAAATCCTGCATTAAAAAACTGCAGTAGGTAAAAAATCTATCGAGGCCGCTTCTACGAGCAATTGCCTTACCATTCTGGATATAAATACGAGCCTCTCCAGCAGGTATTTCCAGTGGTGTATTAACCTGGACGACAGAAGTGGGGAGCACCGCAATTTTATTAGAATAATCGTAGTTGCTGCATGCTGCGATGAATGCCGCCAGAATAGTGATCAAGCTTGCACGAGTAGTCAATTTAACAATAGGCATCCTTTATCCTCCTGATTCAGAATTTAGACCCAATTATAAGACCCGGGGTTCATTTTGCTTATCGTGTTGTTAAAGATCAATTTATTACTTCTGTTGTTCAATAAACATTTGTAAATCTATGCTGGATTTTTCGGTTACTCGAAGCCCCTTTTTTGATCGTCGCCAAAGTATATCTTCGACTGTTTCGGCCCATTCATTCTCGATTAAATAGGTCACTTCGCGTTCGTATAAGCCGCCACCAAAATTTTCTCCAAGATCATTCATTTGTGAACAATCCTGCAGGAGCCGATCGATATCGGTGCCATAGTTGCGGGTATAGTCCTTTAAAACGGAATCTTCGAGCCACGCATATCTTTCCCTGCAGTGGGCCTGAAATGCTCCAAAATCTGCATTTTCGATATTGCCGCCGGGTAGTACCGTGCTTGCTGTCCAGGCTGGTGCCCGAAATGCCATTGGTTGTTTCAGCATATTTACAACCTGTTCCGACAACTTTCGGAAGGTAGTAATTTTACCGCCGAAAACAGATAGAATTGGCGGGCCATTGTCATCCAGTTGCAGCACGTAATCGCGCGTGACCTTGCTGGCATTTTTTGACTCGTCGTCGAATAATGGCCGTACCCCGGAATAACTCCAGATTACGTCTTCGCGCTTGACTGGTTTTTCAAAATACACGTTGATCGCATCGATGATGTAGGCTATTTCTGCCTCATCTATGATGACGCTATTCGGATCGTCGCTGACCTCGATATCGGTGGTGCCGAGCAGGGTAAAATCCTGTTCGTATGGAATCGCAAACATGACGCGGCCATCGGCATGCTGGAATATATACGGGTAGTCATGATCGAACATTCGGGGCACAACGATATGGCTGCCTTTGACCAGGCGTACATCGTTTTCGGTATGGGTAGTTACATCGAGGTCAAGCGTTTGCTTTACCCAGGGACCGGAGGCATTGACTACCGCGCGCACCTGAATTTTTGTCACTTGATTGTTTCTGCCATCTACAAGGGTCGCAATCCAGTGATCTTTTTTGCGTTCGAGTACCGTGCATTTTGTTCTTGTCAGTATTCGCGCACCACGTTGTTGCGCATCGCGCGCATTGAGTACCACCAGGCGCGCGTCCTGTACCCAGCAATCCGAATACTCGAAGGCATAGCTAAATTCAGGTTTCAGCGGGGCCCCGCCAACATGCTTGCTCAGGTCCACGCCCCTGGACCCGGGTAAAAGTTTTCGTCCGCCGATATGGTCATACAGGAATAGTCCCAGGCGAATCAGCCAACGTGGTCTCAAGTCGCTGTGATGCGGCAACAGAAAGCGCAGCGGCCAGATAATATGCGGTGCGCTTTTCAACAATATTTCACGCTCTTGCAAGGCGTGTCGTACCAGCAGAAAATCGTAATACTCCAGGTAACGCAAGCCTCCGTGGATTAACTTGGTACTGGCAGAGGAGGTATGCTGGGCGAGGTCGTCTTTTTCACAAAGCACAACACTGAGACCACGACCTGCAGCGTCCCTGGCGATTCCAGCACCATTGATGCCGCCGCCAATGACGAGTAAATCTGCCGTATCGAGCGCTTCGTTGTTTTTAGTTTCCATCATGATCGAAGCTGTGGCATTACGCGGGCTGTAGATATTTTAATTACACCCATTTGAAGACAAAGAATCCCCAACCAATCGATATAATGAGTCCACCCCATAGCGGTGTACTGAATGCCCATAACCAGGCCATTAATATAAAAGCGCTGCCGACCAGGGTAATAAACAACCGATCGCCACGGGTCGTATCGAGTCTCAAGATGCCGCGCCGGGGATTGCCCCCGGGACTATATCTCTCCCAGATGCCCATCCCCACCAGGCAACCCAGGATAAACAGGAAGAATGCAGCAGTGGGTCCGGTCCAGGCCATCCACGATAAATCCATGTTCAGACCCTCCCCATCGCAAAGCCTTTGGCGATATAGTTGCGCACGAAGTAAATCACGAATGCACCCGGTACGATCGTCAGTGTGCCGGCTGCGGCAAGCAGTCCCAGTTCGTATCCAGCCGTGCTTGCGGTACGTGTCATGGTCGCCGCGATAGGTTTGGCGGCCACCGAAGTCAGGGTCTTGGCGAGCAATAGTTCAACCCAGGAATACATGAAGCAGAAGAAGGCGGCGACGCCGATACCGGCCACAATTGTCGGTATAAAAATACGGATAAAAAAGCGCGGGAACGAGTAACCGTCGAGAAAGGCGGTCTCGTCCAGTTCCTTCGGCACGCCTGACATGAAGCCCTCCAGGATCCAGACCGCGAGTGGTATATTGAATAGACAGTGTGCGAGTGCCACTGCCAGGTGCGTATCGAACAATTCGACTGCCGAATAGAGCTGGAAGAAGGGCAGGGCAAATACCGCAGGCGGTGCCATGCGATTGGTCAGCAACCAGAAAAACAGGTGCTTGTCGCCGAGAAATCGATATCGAGAGAAAGCATAGGCAGCGGGTAGCGCGACGGTTACCGAAATGATCGTGTTCATCACCACGTAGGTAATTGAGTTCAGGTAGCCGTTGTACCAGGTGGGATCGGTGAAAATTTTGATATAGTTTTCGAAGGTGAAATTTATTGGGAACAGGGAGAATGTTCCGAGAATTTCGTTAGTCGTTTTAAACGACATGTTGAGCAGCCAGTAAATTGGCAGCATCAGGAAGAAAATATAAATAGTCGGCAATAACCAGCTTTTAAGTCTCATGCTATTGCTCCTCGTCGCGCATCATTAATGTGTAAAAAACCCAGCACAGCAATAGTACGACGAAAAAGTAAATCAGCGACATCGCAGCCGCGGGTCCGAGGTCAAACTGCCCGAGTGCAATTTTCACCAGGTCTATCGATAAAAACGTCGTCGTATTTCCGGGGCCGCCGCCGGTGAGAACGAAAGGCTCGGTATAGATCATGAAACTGTCCATAAAACGCAACAGGACGGCGATGGTCAACACACGTTTCATCTTCGGTAACTGAATACGCCAGAACACCGACCAGGCGCTGGCGCCGTCAATCTTTGCGGCCTGATAATAGGCATCCGGAATTGAACAGAGTCCGGCATAGGCGAGTAAGACAACCAGTGAAGTCCAGTGCCAGACGTCCATTGCGATGGTTGTGAGCCAGGCTGCGATCGGTTGCTGGGTGAAGTTGTAATCTATTCCTATCGCGTTGATCGAGCGCCCTAACAAACCGATGTCGGGTAGTGCGAAGATATTCCACATCGCGCCAACCACGTTCCAGGGAATCAACAGGGGCAGGGCCATCAATACCAGGCATACAGATACCCAGGGGCCTTTTTTTGGCATCGACAGCGCAACCGCAATGCCGAGTGGAATCTCGATCACTAGTATGGTGCCGGTAAAAATGAGCTGGCGCAGGAATGACTCATGAAATCGACTCGAGTTGAGTACCTCTTCAAACCATTTGACCCCTTCCCAGAAAAATACATTGTTGCCAAAGGTTTCCTGTACCGAATAGTTGACCACGGTCATGAGGGGAATCAGGGCATTAAAAGCCACCAGCAGGACGACAGGGATGACGAATAGCCAGGCTTTTTGGTTTGTCGTTTTATTCATCTTACGGCTCCTAGTCGACTACCCAGCTATCGCTGTAGATTCGCGTCTGCTCTGGAGAAAACGAAACCCTGGGATTCTCGGATGGAATTTGCTCATCTTCGGCGACAATCATCTTAATCGTATTGTCCTGGTGGCGTACCGCTACAATCTGATGGCGACCGAGATCATCTACTTTAACAATCTCGACCGGAAACCCGCTGTCGTCAAATTGCACGAACTCGGGACGAACCCCGACCTCGAGATTGCCGGTACTGATACCGGGTAGATTCGTACAGGCGGTTTGCAGACGGTTGCCGGCGAAATACGCCGCGGCATCGGAGATTTCGCAGGGCAGAATATTCATCCCCGGGGAGCCGATAAAGTGGCCGACAAAAGTGTGTGCTGGATGTTCAAACAACTCGACCGGTGTGCCAACCTGAACTACCGTGCCTTCAAACATGACGACTACATGATCCGCGAATGTCAGTGCCTCGGTCTGGTCATGGGTGACGTAAATCATGGTTATGCCGAGTTGTTGATGCAATTCCTTAAGCTTCGAGCGCAGTAACCATTTTAAATGCGGGTCGATAACCGTTAACGGCTCGTCAAACATGATGACGTTGACATCTTCTCGAACCAGCCCGCGGCCCAGTGAAATCTTTTGTTTGCCGTCGGCGGTCAAGCCTGAAGCACGTTGTTTCAGCGATTGTTCGAGATCGAGCATTCTCGCCACCTCGTTAACCCGCACCGTGACTTTATCCTCGGCGATCCCCCGGTTACGTAACGGGAATGCGAGGTTGTCGAACACCGTCATGGTGTCGTAGACCACCGGAAACTGAAATATCTGGGCGATACGCCGCTCGGTAGTGGGGGTATTGGTAACGTCTTTATCGTCGAACAAAACCTGTCCCTCCGATGGGGTTAACAGGCCGGAGATGATGTTGAGCAGCGTGGTTTTGCCGCAACCCGATGGGCCTAACAGGGCGTAAGCACTGCCGTCAGACCACTCTGCATCGATTTGTTGCAGCGCATAGTCTTCTTTTGTTTGCGGCTCGGCCAGGTAACTATGTCTGAGGTTTTTTAAAGTAATTTTAGCCATGCCTAACTCGCGACCAGGTTGCCTTCGTCGTTAAAATACAGGCATCTTTCCGTTTGCATTTGCAATTCGGCAGTTTCGCCGACCACGAAGGGATGTATACCCTGTGATTCCGATACCCACGGGTTGCCCGCGATATCAAGGTGCACGATGCTTTCCGAACCGCTTATCTCGGCGACCTGTACGATGCCACTGATGGTGATACAGTTATCACGGCTGGCACCCAGACTGAGATGGTGTGGATGAATACCGAGAGTGTAAACACCGTCGGCCATGGTTTTATACTTTTCCGCGACTGGCCAGCGGATATTGTCGGCCAATACGAAAGAGTCACCCTGCCTGGTCACCCGTGCCGTGTTCATCGGTGGATCGGAAAATACGCGAGCGCTTACCAGGGTATTGGGGGAGCGGAATATTTTTGCAGTCTCACCATACTGGGTAATTCGACCCTCGTGCAGCGTGGCAGTGTGACCACCCAGCATCAGCGCTTCCTGGGGTTCACTGGTTGCATAGACAACGGTAGCACCGGTATCTGCAAATAGCTTTGGTAGTTCGTCGCGCAATTCTTCGCGTAACTTATAGTCGAGGTTTGCGAGTGGTTCATCCAGCAGTACCAGCGGTGCGTTTTTTACCAGTGCACGGCCCAGCGCGGTCCGTTGTTGCTGTCCGCCGGAAATCTCGGCGGGTAAACGGTCGAGCTGGGGAGTAAGCTTAAGCAATTCGGCGATGGTGCCAACGCGTTTGCGTATTTCATCGGCTGGCATTCGCGCAACACGAAGCGGTGAAGCGATATTGTCGAAAACGGTAAAACTTGGGTAGTTGATAAATGCCTGGTAAACCATCGCCACTTCGCGTTTTTGCACCGCTACGCCGGTGACATTTTTATCATCAAACCAGACTTCTCCGCTGGTCGGTGCTTCGAGACCCGCCATCAGCCGCATCAGGGTGGTTTTTCCACTGAGCGTGGTCCCTAGTAAGACGTTGAAACCGCCTTTCTCAAGTTCCAGATCGGTTTCGTAGATATGCATCTCGGCGCCGACTCGTTTGCTAACCTGGTTGAGTTTGATTCCCATCGCAATACTGTTTCGCTAGATTTTCGCTACTGTGGCAAATTCGGGGCTGGTTACTTCAACCTGGACCTCCTGGGCCCTACATATATCCATAAACGCTGCAGGCGGAGCCTCGTCGGTGACGAAGTAATCTATATCGCCGAGGTTGCCGATTCGAACCGGAGACTCACGTTGAAACTTGGTTGAGTCCGCGACCAGAATCACCGAACGGGCATTCCTGATGATGGCCTGGGCTACGCGCACCTCGCGTACATCAAAATCGAGTACGGCACCGTCATTCTCAATTGCCGAGGCGCCGATGACGGCATAGTCGACCTTGAACTGGGCAAAGAATTCGGCTGTAGTCTCGCCGATGATGCCACCATCCTCGCGGCGCACGGTACCTCCGGCAGTCATAACATCGATCGATTCGCTGGATCTCAGCGCATTCACCACGTTGAGGTTGTTGGTGATCACAAGTAAACCGGTATGGCCTTTCAAATGTTCGGCAACTTGCTCGGTAGTGGTGCCAATGTTGATAAACAACGAGGAGTCGTTGGCTATTAACCCGGCTGCGCGTTTACCAATCGCGTTCTTTTCCCCGGCAGCAATTTGCCGCCGCGCCGCGTAACCGAGATTTTCAACACCGTCGTGTACCAGGGCACCGCCATGCACGCGTTGCAGCAGGCGCGCATCACAAAGTTGATTAAGGTCGCGTCGGATTGTTTGCGGGGTCACTCGGAAAGATTCCGCTAACGGGTCGACTTCAACTTCGCCATGTATGCGGGCATGTTCCAGGATGGCTTTTTGGCGATCGCTGAGGTTGGATGTTGTTTGTGCTTGATTCAATGTACTGACTGCCTGGTGAAAGAAAAATATCAGGAGGGCGTATAAACACCCTCCTGATAAAAGGCAGGCCTAAGCCCCCAGAGGATAACTGTCTTAATCTTGCCAGCGTTTTACCAGTTCATCGTAGTCGATGGTCTCACCCTGCGGTTTTTCATTGACCTTGGCTTTCGGTGAACCGGCTTTATTGAGCCAGTATGAGGCTTCGCGCTCTTCGTTCAGACGCGGACCACAACCACCGTAAGTGCCAGCTTTTTCGTCAGCCGCCTGCATACGTGCCATGACCGTGTCCATTTCCCCTGCAAGACGATCCATCGCCTGTTGCGGTGTGAATACGCCTGAGTTCACATCACCAATTTGTTGCCACCATATTTGTGCCAATTTTGGATAGTCGGGCACATTGATTCCAGTGGGTGACCAACGGACGCGGTCGGGAGAGCGGTAAAACTCAACCAGGCCACCCAGTTTAGGCGCGCGTTCGGTGAAAGACTCATGACGAATGTCGCTGTCGCGAATTGGGGTCAGGCCGACGTGAGTTTTCTTCAGCGAAACCGTTTTCGAAACAGTGAACTGTGCATACAGCCAGGCTGCTTTACGACGGTCTACCGGGGTTGACTTGAACAGGGTCCAGGAACCGGCATCCTGATAGCCGAGTTTCTGACCGTCTACCCAGTAAGGACCATGTGGTGATGGCGCCATACGCCACAACAGGTTTCCAGCATCATCAACCGTATTATTACCCGCACTTTTTGGTGCAACCATCGATGCGGTGAAAGCCGTGTACCAGAAAATCTGCTGCGCTACATTGCCTTGTGACAAAGCCGGTAATGACTGGTAGAAATCGTAACTGGCAGCACCGGGAGGTGCATATTTACGTAACCACTCATCCCATTTGCGGATGGCATATACCGCTGCGGGGCCATTCGCTGCTCCGCCACGGGTAACCGACGCACCGACCGGATTACAGGTACCGGCTTCCATCCGAATTCCCCATTCGTCAACGGGCACACCATTGGGCAGGCCTTTGCTACCGGCACCCGCCATTGACAGCCAGGCGTCAGTCATGCGCCAGCCGAGGTCCGGGGCACGTTTACCGTAGTCCATGTGACCATAAATCTGGACTCCGTCGATTTCCTTGACGTGAACCGAAAAGAACTCGGCAATATCTTCGTAGGCCGACCAGTTAACCGGCACACCGAGCTCATAGCCGTAGCGTTTTTTAAACTGGTCTTTGAGGTCCTGACGCTGGAACCAGTCATAGCGGAACCAGTAAAGATTGGCGAACTGTTGATCGGGCAACTGATACAGCTTGCCGTCGGGGCCAGTAGTAAAGGATATGCCCATGAAGTCATCAAGATCGAGTGTCGGCAGGGTTACATCCTTACCTTCACCCTCCATCCAGTCGGTCAGGTTGACCGCCAGTTGCAGGCGTGAGTGAGTACCGATCAGGTCTGAATCGTTGATATAGGCATCGTAGAGGTTGCGGTTGGTCTGCATTTGCGTTTGCACGGCCTGTACGACCTCGCCTTCGCCAAGTAGCTGGTGATTCACCTTGATTCCGGTGATTTCCTCAAATGCCTTAGTGAGTACCTTGGACTCGTATTCGTGGGTTGGAATTGTTTCGGAAAGGACATTGATTTCCATGCCCTTGAACGGTGCTGCAGCCTTGATGAACCATTCCATCTCTTTTGTCTGATCACTTTTAGAGAGCGTGGAAGGCTGGAACTCATCGTTCACCCATCTGTCTGCCTCGGCCTTTCCGGCCTGTGCGGCGGGCTGGATGCACAGTGCAACAGCGGCTGCTATCGCTATTTTGCGAATCATCATTGATTCCTCCTGGTGTTAGTTGTTTATTATCGTTTGTGCGGAGGGAATAGTATCATTCGAAATGTTCGGATTCAATATTTAAAATGTTCGAAAGAATAAATTTTACCCGTATAACGAACAATTGAAAAACAAAGGGGTCGGTAATAAATGAGTCTCATTCGCATCTTCCAGGATCTTGAGCTTCTCAGACAAAGGGTTTTTAAATGTAAATGATTGTCATTTGTCACCGTCCCTTTTTCACAATCATGGCTTTGCCCGCCTACTTGTGATCTTATCGCGCCAACGGTAGATATCGTGTATCTAAGCGGTTATTAAGCAGCTATTATTGCGTTATGAAATCGATTTTGCAGAAGAGATTTTCATAATGTCTGGCCAGGGACGGCCGCCCTTTTCTCAAGTACTAAATTACCTGGCATAAATTGCAGGATAGCAAATCAGGAAGCAAAAGCTCCAATATTGAAATTCGAGCCCGATGGGGTTTAATTATCGGTTGTTAGTACTCTCGTGTTATTCGGGCATCTTGCGGTTAATCAAGGTAAGCGGGCTGATTTACCGAAATTCGAGGAATAAATATGTACTACGGTGAAAAGCTCAACAGTGTCAGTCACCTCGTCGGCGCCGCACTCGCATTGGTTGGCCTGGGTGCCCTGATTACTGTCGGCGTACAGTCCGGAGACCCCTGGGTATTATTCAGTTTCAGCGTGTTTGGTATGACAATGGTATTGGCCTATACCATGTCAACGCTGTATCACAGTTTTAAGCCAGCTGGACTGAAACGGCTCTTCAGGATTTTTGATCACATATCTATCTATCTTTTAATCGCGGGTACCTACACGCCTTTATCGTTAATTACTTTGCGCGATGGTAATGGCTTGCTGATTATGTCTATCGTCTGGGGACTTGCCTTGGTTGGGATAATGAGTGAAATCTTTTTATCCGGGCGGGCGGTAAAAATTGGGCAACTGTTAATTTATCTGGGAATGGGCTGGGCCTGTTCTTTTGACCTGGTAAATATAAAAGCTGAGCTTTCTGACGCAGGCCTATTTTGGCTTACAGCCGGCGGCCTGGTGTACACCCTGGGCGTGGTTTTTTATATTCTCGACCATACTAAATATTTTATCCACGCGCATGGCATCTGGCACTTTTTTGTACTTGTCGGATCTATCTGCCACTTCATTTTCATCATTGGATACGTACGCTAGATTGAAGTTAGCGAGGCTTGAAGGGACTACTGAATTAAAAACCGCCATCCGGTTCGATAGCAATTGTCTCTGGCAAAGCGGACATTTATACTTTCCAGATGCCGGGGATTTTTCAATATTGATGAGCCCGAAGTCAGGAACAAAATCATACTGGAATCCGGCTGTAACTCGCCCATTTGGCATACAACAACCCGATAAAAAAGGAGAAGATCGGTGAGAATGATGAAACAGGTCAGATATGCTTATTTGGTATTGTTGATTACTTTAACTACTCCAAATGCATATTCGACTGCGGATGGCCCGGACTATTGGAGAGTGCATGGTGTTGATAGTAATGACGTTCTTAACATTCGCAAAGAAGCAAGCGCACAGTCAGAGAAAATAGGGCAGATACCTGCAGATGGACAATGTATCCAAAACATCAAATGCGTAGGTGGTTTGACTTTCGACGAATTTACCAACCTTTCGCAGGAAGAAAAGGACAAACTCATCAAAGAGCGCCCAAGGTGGTGTTACGTTGGATACCAGGGTACAGAGGGCTGGGTTGCCGGTCGTTATCTCAGGGAAGGGGCTTGCCAATAGATCTGGAATAGAAAAAATATGAAAGAACAGGGGCGTAGCGCGGTTTCCGGTATTAAAACTGTGCTACGCCCCCATTATCCCTATTGTCGTCCGGGCTAGATGCAATTAGGTTTGATATCGGTTAGTTTTTTCTCGATCGCCCATTTCACCGGGGGTAACAGGTTACTTAGCCTGAGCACGGCTTTACGCGCCAGCTTCGCGGGTAAGTGCTCATCGGTAAAGAGCTTAACTATGCCATTGGTACCGTAATACATCAATCTGGTTTCTGTTATGTGGCGGGTCTGATAGGGCTTTAATATTGATTCCGAGCCGTAGTCCTGTCCCTTCGAGATGGCGTTGTTAATCTGTTTGGCGAGAAGATGAGCGCTGCTCAGGCCAAGGTTAAAACCATGCGCGGTAACCGGGTGCATGCCAACCGCGGCATCGCCTATTAAGGCGAAATTTGGTTTCACAAATTGCCTTGCGTGGACGCCGACCAGGGGATACGAAAATCGCTTTGAGCTGAGTTTCATAGCACCCAGCTTGTGATTGAAGTTGTTAGCAATAAATTCGACAAATGCCTCGTCGTCCAGGTTTAGTAACTGATTTGCCTTATCGGTGCTGGCCGTGATTACGACCGAACTTTCTAGCTCACCCAGGGGTAATACAGCGAGTGTATGACCGTATTGGAAACATTCGAAAGCAGTTCGCTCATGGCTAGACTGATGCTGCATGCGGGTGACGATTGCGGTGCGCGCGAAATCGTTGATATCGGCTGCGATACCCGCCTGACTTCGAGTGCTTGAATAGCGTGAGTCGGCCGCGATCAGCAATTTGGTTGTATAGCTTCTTCCATCCTCGAGGTGCACACTATAACCGTCGGCGGTTTTTGCGATACTCGAAACCCTGCATTCAAATTCTATCGACAGATTTGGCTGAATTTTAACCCCCTCGTATAAAGCCTTTCTGATCAGGTGATTGGAAACAATAAAGCCCAGCGCATCGTATGATTTCTGCTTACTGTCAAATTCAAGCGCATAGGGTGAATCACCGTCAATAACGCTGGCTTTATTGATGGGATGGATGTTGTTTTTATCGATACGTTGCCAGATGCCCAGATCTTTCAGCAAGGCTCGCGAAGCATGGGTCAGGGCAATGTCGCGGCCGTCATATAGTGGTCTGGCAATGCTTTTTTCCGGGGCCTGTTCGAGCACGGTGATCTGTAAACCACTGTCTTGCATTGCTCGAAGGAACGAGAGTGATGCCGGGCCCGCGCCAACAACAATAATGTCTTTGTTCATGTTTCTCTCCTGCCAACGTGTTAAGGAACTGGCCGATTACAAAATCAGCCAGTTCCCAGCAGTGCTGGCGATGTCGCGGATCTCGTCGATAACCTGGGTGTAGGGTTTGTGGTTCCAGTTGGTGATATTACAAAAATAACCGAATTTCATAGCGACCTCTTCATTTACATGAGGTTTAAAAGTAGGTCGGACACCTATTAGAGTCGCTGTCCGAAACTCGACATTCTCGATTCACCTAAAAACAGTTTGTACCCGCTTCAG
>JBGUEB010000081.1:0-13107 GCA_041821565.1 Gammaproteobacteria bacterium
TCTTATTCACATGGATGTGATGTATGCAAGTAATGCAGCGGTCCGGCGTCCCGGAGCATTTACTTGCCCGCCCTTCATGCAACATGCGGGCTGTTATTTTGCACGCTTCAACGATTG
Source organism: Gammaproteobacteria bacterium (assembly GCA_041821565.1). Classification (GTDB taxonomy): domain Bacteria; phylum Pseudomonadota; class Gammaproteobacteria. Next base: position 118 of record JBGUEB010000081.1, read on the forward strand.
CGAACGGAAATCACGATCCGAAATTCCGGTCTGGAACTCGTAGTCGGACCATTCAAGTGTCGTACTCTTGCCGTTTAAATGATTCACCATATCCATTTTACCGGGACGCCAATAGTGTCCCAGGTACTGATTAAAATCGCTCGTAGTCAGGGTTTTCAACAGGGCTTTCTTGCGGTCATAAAAATCTACCTTGACCAACCGATAGCCCTCTTTATCTACCCAGGCAACCTGTTTCGTGTATCCCGAGTGCTTATATTCGGGGTAACGCTCCATCACGTAACATTGCCAGTCGCCACAGGCCTCTTCGCGTAGAAATTTGTAGCTGTACTTTTCGACTTCCTGCGATCCGAGGTCTTCGAAAGCAAAATTACTGCCCATGAAAGGCCCGGATTTGTTTTTTGAGTTAATCCGTTTCACTTTTTTTAATGCTGGCAGGTAAAGCCATTGATCGTCGGGTTCGAGACCATGTGAGTAGGTTAACATCGCAGTTCTTTTAACATCGGCGGGCTCGTCAAATATAGACAGACTTTTATCACCATCGCCTTCTACCTCAAGCGTCTTGATTCGAATCACCCGGGTCGAGGTGTCCCCGTTCTTACTCTTAAGAATCATCAGCATATTGGCGCTAAAGTCGATAAACCCCTTATCGTAATCCTTGGCCGCCTGCGCAATCTCCAGGCCTTTTTGCTCTGCGCTCTGGGCGTATAAAAGTGTGGGTAATAGCAGGACTGTGAAAATCACGACAACTATTAGTTTTGAATTAAACATGACTATGCTCCTTGCCATCTAAGGCCATTAGTAATGGGGGTAATAACAGGAAATCAGCAACTATGGCAAATATGATGGTGACCGCGGTCATGATCGCCATATTGGAGTTCAACTGAAAGGCGGAAAAGGTCAATACGAAAAATCCGGCAATCAATACGAGCGAAGTCACAACCAGGGCAAGTCCCACCGTATTAAATGCATAGCGCACGGCATCCTGTGAATTCAAACCTTTTTCGCGGCGCGCGCGCAGGTACTTGCTGAGGAAGTGTACGGTATCGTCTACCACAATTCCGAGCGTCATACCGGTCACTACAGACAGGGCCAGGCCGATCTGGCCTACCATAATACCCCAGAGGCCGAAGGCCAGCGCCGCTGGAATCAGGTTGGGGATCAAACTCAACAGCCCTATTTTAAAAGACCGCAGCGCGAAAATCAGGATTAGCGATATCAAAATCAGCGCTATCGTGGTGCCGAGCAACATGCTTTTGATATTACGTGCACCAATATTACTGAACATCAGGGTCGGGCTCGCGCCTTCCTTGTGCATACTGATTTGTACATTATCCCTGAGCCACTGTTGCGCGCGTTGTTCCAGGGCAAGCACCGAGCGCGTGGTCATATTGTGTAACATAACCGTCATGCGCGTGGCTGACTTGTCGGTATTAATCTGGTTATTGAGATCGAGTCCGTAAGGTAACGACATCTCGTATAGCAACAGGTACTGTGCTGCCAGGTCTCGTTGATCGGGTAATTGATACCAGGATGGATCGTCGCCATGCATACTCCGATTTAATCGCTTGAAGGTATCGGTTAGTACATTCACGTGTATTACTTCAGGCTGCGAGCGATACCAGTTGGCAAACTCTTCTACATTGCGCAGGAACTCCGGCTCACTAACACCACCTTCCAGTCCCGAATCAAGTGAATAATCGATCAAATAAAGACCGCTTAAATTCTCCGAAGCAAAATCGGCATCGCGCCGAAACTCAATTTTTTCACTGAAATACTTGACGAAGTCATCATTTAATTCATTCTGGGGAACAAAGGAAATTAATAGCAGGCTACCGGCACCCATGAATAACAGCAGGCGGGTTCGCTGCGCTATGACAAATTCGGCAAACTTGTTCATTAACTTGCTGGAAATGGTTTCCTGCACTTTCTGCCTGCCAGGCAACATTATCATCACCGCGGGCAGGAAAGTGACACTGAGCGCAAACGCAATCATCACGCCCATCGCGACAATATTACCAAGGTCATGGAATGGGGGCGCATCGGAAAAATTCATACTCAAAAATCCAATTGCCGTTGTCACGCTAGTAAGAAACACCGGTTGCATATTAATCCGAATACTGTCCACCATGGCATCATGTTTCGCTTCACCGCGGCGCATCGCGAGTACGTAGTTCATCAATACATGAACACTATCGGCAATTGCCATGGTGGGTATGATCATAATCGCGGAAAATGATGGCGGTGTCAGCGCTATGCCGAGCCACCCGGCAAGACCCATCGCGCCGATAATCGAAAAGATAATGATAGTGAAGGTTGCAATGGTGCCACTAAATCCCTTAACCCAGAAAAACAGAACGATAATAAAAACAATCAGCATGATCGGAAAAAGGGTCGACATATCGTATTGACTGGCTTCAGGAAAAGCCTGGTTCATCATAATGATACCGGTCAGCCTGACATCTATGTCTGGATAGGCCGCACGAAACTCTTCCCGCAGTTCTCGAATGTAGGACACCACTTCGGGATTTTCGACAATTGGATTTACGCCGGGTAATTCGATCGTAATATTGATCCCGGTTACATGTGCCCTGGGCGAAATCAGGCGATTGATAAGCACCGGTTCATTCAATGCGATATCACGAATACTGGCGAGTTTGTCTTCGCTCAAATTACCGGGTTCGTAGGCAAGGTCTTCGACGTTTAAATCATCTTCAACTGCTGAAGTGTGTTGATAATTGGTAAGTGACTCAACCCGACTCGAATGTGGCGTTTGCCAGGCTCTCTCGGTCACCCAGGCAACAGCTTCCAGGGTCTCATTGCTGAACACCTCGCCACTTCGAGGTACCAGCAAAAACATCACGTTATCATTCTTCGAATAGGTATCCTGAAGATTCTCAAAGGCAACCAGTTGCGGATTATCCTCACCAAAAAATACCCGGTAATCGTTAGTAAAAGTCAGGAATTGGGCGCCAAATCCCATCACCATGATTGCTACAATACTTAGTAATACGCTTAAACCTTTATGCCGAATGATAAATTCGGCGTAATTTTTTGCCATGATGGTTTTTTACTCCTGTTTTCGAATCAGTTGCAAATACTGGATCAGTCCGCAACCACAGTGATGAAGCTTGTCCAGGTTCTGTGCGACCTTGGCGACATTGAGTGCACCCTCCATGGTCGCGGCGACAGTTACCGCGAGTGTATAGGGTTCGACTTCATCGATGAGTTTCCCCGAGTTTTTAGCCTCGGTCATCACCGCTGCGATCGACTGATGCCACTTTTCATAAATATTACTCAGCCGAATGCGAAATCCCTCATCGATAGGCGCCATTTCCTGGGCCAGATTGGTGAGCGGACAGCCCAGGTTAATATCCGTGATCGAAAAGGCATTGCCAGAATTTCGAATCAACTCGATAAATCCATCGATGGGATTATCGAAATCCTGCAACGGCTGGATAAAGCTTTGATGAATATGTCGCGCGATCACTTCATCGACTACCGCATATCCCAGTTCTGTCTTACTAGGAAAATGATGATATAACGCCCCTTTGGTTACTCCAGTGCGAGCCAGTATATTGCTCAGGCTGGCGGCCTGAAATCCCTGGCTATGGATCTCCTTGTAAGCGGCAAATAAAATTTTGGCGCGTGTGTCTGGCTCAACATCATCCAGTGGTCGCCACCAATACACATCGTCGTCGATCAAGTCGTTCATCGAAATCCTCTCATACCAATCGGTATGCCTTATAATACCGACCGGTATGTATGTCAACAATTTATTTGCTTTTCATTAAAATTGATAAGTCGCATGCAGGATGGTAAAAGATTGTGCTACGCCCCCAATTCACTTTACCGTTATTATTAGCACATCCATAAACCGGTACCAGAAAATGAGTAACACTGCCAAGTACGTAATTGCGATCGATCAGGGAACAACCTCATCGCGTGCTATTTTGTTCGATCAAAATTACAGGAAATGTGCTGTGGGTCAGCAGGAGTTTGAGCAACATTATCCGCAGTCTGGCTGGGTCGAACATGAACCCGAGGATATCTGGCAAACTACGCTGTCCACTTGCCAGCAAGCGATGGAGAAGGTGAATGCCGCTGCCACGGATATAGCCGCAATCGGAATCACCAACCAGCGTGAAACCACTGTAGTGTGGGACCGCAAAACCGGTAAACCATTACATCGCGCCATCGTATGGCAGGATCGGCGTACCTCCGATTTCTGCCGCCGTTTGCGCGACGAGGGCAATGAAGCACTGGTGATGGAAAAAACCGGATTACTCCTTGATCCTTATTTTTCGGCAACGAAGATTGCCTGGATCCTGGACCATGTCGACGGCGCACGTGCTGCCGCAATGCGGGGTGAACTGGCTTTTGGCACCATCGATTGTTTTTTACTCTGGCGCCTGAGTGGCGGCCTGGTACACGCTACCGATGCGACCAACGCAAGCCGTACAATGCTCTACGACATATACAATCATTGTTGGAGCGAAGAACTGTTGAAACTATTCGACATTCCCGCATCGATGTTACCCGAGGTCAGAGATTCGGCGAGCGATTTTGGATTAACCGACAAATCGCTATTCGGTGGAAAAATTTCAATTTCTGGCATCGCCGGCGATCAGCAGGCGGCCACCGTGGGTCAGGCCTGCTTCCAGCCGGGCATGATGAAATCAACCTATGGTACCGGTTGTTTTGCGCTGTTGAACACCGGCGAAAACGGCGTGCAATCGAAGAATCGACTACTCACCACGATTGCCTATCAACTCGATGGAAAAGCCTGTTATGCGTTGGAGGGTTCGATATTCGTCGCCGGTGCGGCGGTACAATGGCTACGCGATGGTCTCGCCCTGATCGAAAGCGCCGAACAATCCGGTGAACTCGCCGCCATTGCAGACGAATCACAGGAAGTCTACCTTGTGCCAGCCTTCGTCGGGCTCGGCGCTCCCTACTGGGACCCCGACTGCCGCGGGGCGATTTACGGTTTATCGCGCGGCACCGGGCGCGCTGAAATCGCCTGGGCAACACTGGAATCGGTTTGTTATCAGACCTGTGATCTGCTGAATGCAATGCACCGCGACTGGAACGTATCACGCGATACGATACTGCGAGTCGACGGTGGCATGGTGGCCTCCGACTGGACTATGCAACGCCTTGCCGATCTGGTCAATGCCGAGGTTGATCGACCCACGGTACTTGAAACCACCGCCCTGGGGGCAGCCTGGCTGGGCGGCATGCAAAGTGGCTTTTATGGTGACAAGGATGAATTTTCACAAAGCTGGGGCCTGGATAAACGCTTCAGCCCCGACATGGATGAAAACACCAGAAACCGAAAATACGCGGGTTGGCAAGATGCGGTAAAACGCACCCTGAGCCATACCTAGATCGCAATCATCACTCGCACTGCGTCGAGCCTGAGACTGGCATTTTTCAGGGCCGCGTCGAATTGTCTGAGTTGATCGCGGAAAAACTCGATTTCTTCATCACGTACATTAGCGTTTAACTTTTGCAACGCGATCAGGCGATCCAGTTCTCTCCCCAGAACCTGCTCACTACGTCGCTTCGCGTTAGCTACCAGATCGGGCACCTGTCTATCTGCTATTTTCCCGCTTAGTTCAAGCAGTGTTGACAATTCAGCCTGTTTTGCCTTGACAATTTTCAACGAAGTATCAGCATCCACTCGCTGCAACATGGGTGGAATTGAATTCGTCTCGAGTAGCTGAGCATGTTCGAGTCGATTTTCATCGACTATAACCGGCACACTACTGTTGGGAAAATAACGCTGACTCTCAAGATTGCAGTCGTCCGCAAACTCCATCAGGAAATGACACTCTAGTAACAGGGTTCCAGGTTTGGCACCCGGATATTTGATCGCGATCAATGCAGTATTGCCAAACTCACTACTCAATATCAGGTCCATCGCGTTACCGACAAATGGATGTTCCCAACTGAGGAAACGCACATCTTCGTTCGACAGCGCGATATTGCGATTATAGGTAACGGTCATGCCGTCGTCTGGCAGACCCGGCATTTTTGCGAGCATGTTGTTGCCCGGCATAATTACCCAGCAGTCCTGACCTCGAATTTCACTATCGACACCATAACAATCGTAGATTCTCTCCATGAACTGGAAAATATCGAGCTCATAGTCACGCTGCATTGCCTCATCGGTCAAATCTTCGGCAATCAACGGTCGACAGGAATTGTACTCCAGCAGGCGATCACGCCCCTGCTGCAAGGCCTCGTTAAACCGTTGATACATCTGGCTGGTTTCTTCGATGAATGATTCAACCTTGAGTTCACGATTTTCAAGGTGAAGGAACAATTCGTGGCGCATTTGCACGTACACCTGATGGCCGGCCGGACAGGTATGCTCGAAGGCGTTCAAACCCTCGTGATACCAGCGAAACATGATTTCCTGTGCACTATCCTCATGGTAAGGAACATGGATATTAATCACCGCGTTTTGACCAATGCGATCGAGCCGGCCGATGCGTTGTTCAAGCAGGTCTGGATTTACCGGCAAGTCGAACAAAACCAGGTGGTGCGCAAACTGGAAGTTTCGTCCCTCGCTGCCAATTTCAGAACAAAAAAGCACCTGTGCGCCGGCTTCGTAGTCGGCAAACCAGGCTGCCGCACGGTCTCGTTCGACCAGAGTCATGCCCTCGTGAAACACCGACGTCCTGATACCGGTATTAGACTTAACCGCGTCGGCAAGTCCGAGTGCGGTTCGCGCATGGGCGGCTATCACGAGCACCTTGTTCTTTTTATTCTCCAGCAGAAAATTACCGAGCCAGTTGACACGTGGATCGATGTCAGCCCAGGCAAAATTATCATTGCTACCGATGATTAGCTCTGGCGTTAACAGCACCTCTGGGGACACACTTTGCTGGTCGATCCGCGATTGCCAGTCATCGGTCACACGCTGAGGATAAGCATGAAGTTCTCGTTGCGGAAATCCCTTAATCACATGTCGGGTATTGCGAAATAACACGCGCCCGGTTCCATGCCTGTCGAGCAGATGCTCGATCAGTTCCTTCTGCGCCGCAGCGCGAATCGCCGCATCCTCGCTACCAAGATGGTCCAGCCACTCACGGTTATCACCTTCATCGAGGGTTTGACCAATCAGGTGAAGCTGGTCATCGTTCATCCCGGCATCCTTTTGCAAAGCATCAACTACATCTGCAAGCGGGCCATAGTTAGTCTCTTCCTCGAGAAAAGTATCGAGATTACAAAATCGATTCGGGTCGAGTAGCCTCAATCTTGCAAAATGGCTTTCCTTACCCAGTTGTTCAGGGGTCGCAGTCAGTAACAATATACCGGGGATTTTCATCGCCAGGGATTCAATCGTCTGGTACTCGATACTCACTAAGTCTGATGACCAGGCTAAATGATGTGCTTCATCGACTACCAGCAAATCCCAGTCGCCTTCGAAGGCCTGCTCTGCTCGCGCTGGGTTCTCCACTAAAAACGGTAAGCTGCATATGATTAGCTGCTCACTCAGAAATGGGTTTTCAGTTTCATCGAAAATCTCATCATTGGTATCCTGCATTGCATTACAACGTTCTTCATCGAATACGCTGAACATCAAATTAAAGCGACGCAGCATTTCAACCAGCCACTGGTGAACCAGGCTATCGGGCACGACGATTAACACTCTTTCGGCCCTTTCGGTAAGTAATTGTTGATGCAGTATCAAGCCAGCCTCGATGGTCTTGCCTAGTCCCACTTCATCGGCCAGTAATACCCGGGGGGCGTAACGTCGTGCTACTTCGTGTGCTATATACATCTGATGCGATAGCAAACTGGTACGACAGCCAGCCAGTCCATAAACTGGTGACTGTGACAATCGATTGGCGATGTCACGCGTGTCACACCGCAGGGTGAACCATTTGTTGCGATCTATCTGGCCATTCAAAAGTCTTTCAGCAGGACGATTCAACTGCAGGTAATTGCTCAATTTACCTTCGGCCAGCTCTATATTCTGTCCCGCTGTATCTTCACACTGATAATGTATCAAGCCGGCACGCTCCTCGAGCTCGACAACTTTCAGATCGTCACCCCGCTGATTTTGTATCCAGTCGCCCGGCGCAAAGCGTACGCGAGACAAGGGCGCACCCTGGCGGGCATAGATTCGGGTTTCGGTAGTAGCTGGGAAAACAATACTCACGGTGCGGTGTTCGACTTCGACCACCATGCCGATACCCAGTTGTAATTCGGCAGCACTAATCCAGCGCTGACCAATAGAAATTTCCTGCATTGCGATTCCGCAAAATAATCAATTAATCCGGGCAGGGATTATATCAAGAGCAGGCCAGGTTGCCTTAAAAAATAATTATCTTTTCGTAATATTAACCCGGCGACAATATATGTCATATTCAGCAATCGCTTGATGTATGCCTCTTTATTGCCCAAAATATTACGATGATTGCGATACCTTCGACAGGATTATTTATTACCGGATCGGACACCGATGTCGGTAAAACTTATATCGCCTGTGAGTTGATTCGGCAACTCCAGAACCAGTGCCCGGGTGTTGAAGTCAGAAAGCCAGTGGAGTCAGGTTGTAGTGCTGGCGAATCCTCCCTGTTGATAGCCGCGGATGCACTAAAATTGCGTGCCGCAAATCGGGGGCGAGAGTCCATGGAACGAATTGCGCCATATCGATTCAGGGCCGCACTGGCACCACCCAGGGCAGCAAAACTGGAGGGCAGTAGTCTGCTGATGTCAAACCTGATCGACGCCTGTTCTCTCGATGACAACAATCACCTGCTAATCGTAGAAGGCGCCGGAGGTTTTTATTCACCATTGGCCGAAAACGGCCTGAATGCTGATCTAGCGAGCGCACTGCAAATAGCCGTAATCATTGTCGTCAAAGACCAGATTGGTGCAGTCAACCAGGCACTAATGACGATTCAGGCCGTGGAATCACGTCATTTGACCATAGCCGCGGTGATTTTGAATCAGGTCGAAGATATCGCCGAAAGTGAAATGAATAATATCGAAGATTTAAAAAAGCACAGTAGCTGCCCTGTATTTCACTGTCTGTTCAACCAGCCACTGCAACCAGTTTTTTCATCAACCCTATCCTGAAACCCAGAGATTATTGTGTTCGCTGGTGTAGTATTTAATCAAGCTGTATGCAGATAAATTCCTATGAATAAAGGGTATCCAATTATCCTTACTGCTTACGTGGGCTGGGGGCTACTCCCGCTCTACTGGGCCCTGCTAAGCCATGTGCCTCCGCTGGAAGTTTTATTGCACCGCATGTTCTGGGCCGTACCCTTTTTAATTCTTTTAGTGACCCTCAGCGCTAGACGTAGGACACAGGTGACCGAGGCCTTCAAGTCCTGGCCAGAAATCAAACTATTGTGCGTTTCCAGCCTGTTTATATGCGCCAACTGGGGCATATTTATCTGGGCTGTTACCAACCAACGCGTGGTCGAGGCCAGCATGGGATATTTCCTGACGCCATTTCTTAATGTACTAACTGGACTGCTAGTATTCAAAGAGCGCCTTAATCCTGTCAAGATAGTGGCAGTCGGATTTGCCGCAGCAGGCGTGCTCTATTACATTTTGATGGTAGGAATCTTTCCCTGGGTAGGCCTGTCACTGGGAATCAGTTTTGCCGGTTATGGACTTCTTAGAAAGAAAATGGCAACTAATGCGGTTCCGGGACTGCTCATAGAAACCCTGGTACTGCTACCTTTTACCTTTGGCTTGATACTCTGGTTGCACCATGCTGGTAGCGCGTTGTTTCTGAACCTCGATCGGAGCACTGACCTGTGGTTAATCCTGGCTGGTCCTGTCACCGTAATACCACTGGCTTTATTTACCGCTGGCGCACGTCTGCTGCCAATGATCTCAATAGGTGTGTTGTTTTACATAACTCCGACGCTAATGTTCCTCTGTGGAATTCTCATTCTCGGGGAAACCATTAATCCGGACAAGTTAGTAGGATTTGCCGGCATCTGGACTGGATTAGTGCTGTTTACCTATAGCCTGTTAAAGGACGACCGTCAAATCGGGCCAGAAATTACCTGACTACCCAGGGAATTGATTAGCTGACAAGTTTTGCCATATTGCCGACTTCAACAATTTTCATTGCGTTGGTACCACCGCCAGTACCCATCAAATCACCCTTGGTGATAATAACCAGGTCGCCGTCTTCGACGGCTTTTTGTTTTTTCATCATGTCTACCGCTTCCTGGTTAGCTTCTGCATGATTGGTATGGACGGTCGGGAAGTAAATCGGGAATACGCCACGGTATAAGTTGACCTTACGATTGGTCGACTCATGACGTGACAGGGCATAGATCGGAATGCCCGAACTGATCCGAGACATCCACAGAGCAGTAGATCCAGATTCTGTCAAGGACGCGATGGCTCGCACACCAAGGTGGTTAGCGGTATACATCGAAGCCATCGCAATCGCCTCGTCTACCTGTTTAAAAGTGGTATTCAGACGATGTGATGAACGACTGGCACGGCTCTGCTGCTCGGCATTGAGGCAAATATCTGACATCGCCAGTACAGTCTGGCTCGGATAATTACCTGTCGCGGTTTCGGCCGAGAGCATCACCGCATCGGTACCATCGAGTACGGCATTGGCAACGTCGAATACTTCAGCGCGAGTTGGAATGGGATTGTCACGCATCGACTCCATCATTTGTGTAGCGGTTATAACCACGCAGTTCAAACTGCGAGACATATTGATGATTTGCTTTTGCACCGCTGGCAATTTTGCATCACCAATCTCGACGCCCAGGTCGCCGCGAGCGACCATCACTGCATCCGATGCCTGAATAATTTCCGCGAGGTTATCGAGTGCCTCTGCGCGTTCGATCTTGGCAATGACACCACCCTTGCCACCCGCATCGCGTAACAACTGGCGCGCGCGATTAATATCATCGGCATTACGTGGGAAAGAGACAGCAATATAGTCAGCGTCCAGGTTCGCCGCGGTCACAATGTCGGCCCTGTCTTTCTCGGTTAAAGGCTCGGCAGATAAACCACCACCCTTGAGGTTGATGCCTTTATTGTCCGACAACTCTCCACCGGCTAGCACCAGACAGTCAATCCTGGCGCCATCGACCGCTTTTACCTGCAGTACAATACGCCCATCGTCGAGTACCAGTACATCGTCCGGCTTTACATCACCGGGCAAACTCTTATAGGTAATTCCAACCTGGTTTTGATCGCCATCGTCAGCACCACACTCAGCGTTCAAACAGAAATCGGCCCCAGTGGAAAGTTCGATGGCACCATCACGAAATCGATCAATCCGAATTTTTGGGCCCTGCAGATCGGCCAGGATACCGAGATGACGATGATTTTTTTTGCCGATAGCACGCACCCGTTGGGCACGGGCCTTGTGTTCTTCCGGGTTTCCATGGGAAAAATTGAGGCGTAGCACGTCGACACCCGCCTTGATCAGGGCGTCAAGTGCTGCATCTGACTCGGTAGCCGGACCCAGGGTCGCGACAATTTTGGTTCTACGCATTACTGCTATCATGACCCTCACTCCTCGCTTCCAACATTGCCACCGCGGGTAGCTGTTTGCCTTCCAGAAACTCGAGGAATGCCCCGCCACCGGTTGAAATATACGATATTTGATCCGAAATACCATACTTATCAACCGCTGCCAGTGTATCGCCTCCACCAGCGATCGAAAACGCCAGCGAAGATGCTATTGCCAGCGCCAGGGTTCGTGTTCCTTCACCGAACTGGTCAAATTCGAATACACCGACCGGACCATTCCAGACAATCGTCGACGCGCTATGCATTATTTCGGCAAATTGAGCCGCTGTCTGCGGGCCGATATCAAGTATCATATCGTCATCGGTAACTTCATCGACTAGCTTAACGGTCGCTTCAGCCTGTTCAGAAAATTCCTTGCCACAAACCACATCAATTGGGACAGGTATATCCTTGCCTGCTGAGCGGGCAACCGAAAGCAATCTTTTCGCTTCTGGAATCAACTCGTTTTCTACCAGCGATTTGCCGACATTGTAACCCGCTGCGGCGATGAAGGTATTGGCTATTCCACCACCGGGTATCAATTGATCGACCGTTTCAGACAGGCTATCGAGCACCGTCAATTTGGTCGATACTTTCGAGCCGCCAACGATTGCGACGACTGGGTGTTTCGGGTTTTCCAGGGCCTGCGCCAATGCATCGAGTTCGGCGACCAGCAATGGCCCCGCACAGGCCAGCGGTGCAAATAGGCCGACACCATGCGTTGACGCCTGCGCCCTGTGAGCCGTTCCAAAGGCATCCATGACATAGATGTCGCATAAACTGGCGTATTGCCTTGATAGCGTTTCATCATCAGCTTTTTCGCCTGAATTGAAGCGTACATTTTCCAGCAATACGACATCGCCGTTTGCCAATTCGGGCGGATTATCCAGGTAATCAGAAACCAGGGGAACTTCTTTTTCGAGCAACCTGGACAGATAATCGGCTACCGGCCGCAAGGAGTATAAATCGTCAGGGCTACCTTCGGTTGGCCGACCGAGATGCGACATGATCATTAATCGGGCACCGGCATCAATACAATGTTGAATAGTGGGCAGAGAAGCCATGATGCGCAAATCGCTGGTCACGACCCCATCCTTCACAGGCACATTGAGATCCTGCCGAATCAATACCATCTTGCCGGCAAGATCCAGATCACTCATTTTTATTACGCGCATGGCTAGCCCTAGAGTTAATTAAGCACGAAGAAATCCTCGCGAGTACCGTAGCCGGCGGGAAAACGCTATCGCAATCCTGTTACTGCGAGATAACCCGGGCCATTTCGACCACCTTGCAGGAATATCCCCATTCGTTGTCGTACCAGGAGATCAGCTTGACAAAACTGTCGTCCAGAGCGATGCCGGCTCCCGCATCGAAGGTTGAAGTACAGGCCTCGCCACGAAAATCTGTCGATACGACTTTGTCTTCAGTGTAGGCAAGCACGCCTTTCATCGACCCTTCGGAGGCTTT
>JBGUEB010000082.1:0-13096 GCA_041821565.1 Gammaproteobacteria bacterium
GCACCTATACCTGGGCACCCACACACATGGTATATGGAACCAATAACCGCTCGGCGATGTTGCGTATGCCGCAAAGCCGCTTCGCGATCGAAAATCGTGCCGCCGATATGTGCATGAATCCCTACATCTCGCTGGGCATGATGCTGGCCGCTCAGGTTGAAGGCATTGTTAACAAGATGGATCCGGGGCCTTCGCTGGATGAGGACCTGTACACCATGGATGAAGCCGAAAAGCAAAAACGTACCCTTACTCCGCTGCCCCGCAACCTGCTCGAAGCCACTGAACACCTGGGCAATAGCGATCTCGCAAAAGAGGTAATGGGTGAAGCCATGCTGCGTTCATTCCTGGCCTACAAGATCGACGAATGGGAACGTTATCACCAGACCACCACGGACTGGGAGCTGCAGGAATACCTGCGTCTCTACTAAGATTAGTCTGATATTATTCGATGACAGTTGACGCCCTCATTTACGATCTTGGCGATTTAGCGCTGCAGTCGGGCGAAACCCTGCCCGATGCAAAGCTGGCGTATAAGACCTATGGTGAACTGAATTCTGCGAAGGATAATGTCGTCATACTGCCAACCTTTTACACCGGCAATCATCATCGAAATGAAGGCTTTTTTGGGTCGGGCCGAGCGCTCGATCCGGCGCATCATTTTATCGTCTCTATCAATATGTTTGGCAATGGCCTGTCATCATCGCCAAGTAATACGCCGGCGCCATTTAACGCGGCCCGATTTCCCAATATCACTCTTTACGATAATATTTTCGCACAGCACCAGTTATTATCCGATGGTCTTGGAATCGACCAGATCGCCCTGGTTGCCGGTTGGTCGATGGCGGGCTGCCAGTCCTTCCAGTGGGCAGCGCAATATCCAGACATGGTAAAAGCGATTTTGCCGTTCTGCGCCTCGGCAAAAACCGCCGAGCACAATATTGTCTTTCTCGAAGGCGTTAAAGCCGCCTTGCAGGCTGATTCCGTATACGACCATGGTAACTATGCGACAGCACCGATAAAGGGTCTCAAGGCTTTTGGTCGCGTTTATGCGGGATGGGCTTTTTCACAAACTTTTTTCCGTGAACAAATGTACAGACTGCAGGGATTCGATAACGCCGAAGCCCTGTTACAGGACTGGGAAGCGGATCATCTCGACTGGGACGCGAATGACCTGCTGTGCCAGCTATGGAGCTGGCAACAGGGCGATATCAGTAATCAACCCGCCTACAATGGAAACTTTCCATTAGCACTTGCCGCCATAGAGGCAAAAACCATCATCATTGTCTGTGACAACGATTTATATTTTCGCCCCGAAGACAATGCCTTCGAGGTCAAGCATATCGAAGCTGCTGAATTACGTATTTATGAATCCCCGTGGGGTCATTGCGTCGCTTCTCCCGGTAACGACTCGGAATTTGAACGCTATCTCGACCAGGCGATTTGCGAATTGCTCGAATAAACCTTTTTAAACTCAACCATCTATCAGGAGACATGCAATGACAGCACCCAGTGTATTCAGGATTTCTGAAATCCAGGATCGAATCGATAACCTGCCCGCCAACGGCACTTTTATCAAACCATTTGTAACCATCGAACACAGCGATTCGATGTGCGGTGGCATCAACGCCCTCAACCAGATTTCAGTACCCTGGGACCTAACCTGCGACGAGTTAATTTATTGTTTACAGGGCACTTTTCGCCTCGTAGTCGACGAAATCAACTATGAACTTAACCCTGGTGATTTGATGTTTGTACCAAAAGACAATCACGTCAAATACGAGTGTGACGACAAGTGCGTAATCTTTTATTCAGCCTATCCAGTTGACTGGAAACAACGTGCCGGTATCACGCATGTGCCCGGCATTGATAGTGATGAGATGCCCACGCCTTACGAGTAGGTTTTATATCGGGTAGTATTTCCCCCTCACCCTGCCCTCTCCCCACTGGGGAGAGGGCAGGGTGAGGGGTAAGATTCTGCGGACAACCAGGAACCCAAAAATGCCACTAACCAAAATAATATAAATCCGCCCAACTCAAAATTCTTCGCAGGGCCAGTGGTCGGGCTTTTCCAGCCCTTCTGGTAATTGGGTACCCTCGTTGCCGCAGGCAAGTTCCAGTTGTACCTGGGATATATGGGCTAGCTCTCTCAGGTCTAGATCCTCGAAACGAGTCAAAAAAGTGTAGGCTCCCCTGAAGTTGACATTCACCAGCTTACTGTCCTTAAAAATTGCACGCGCCAGGTTGGTAAATTCAAAATTAACGTTACTGAACTCAGCATCGGTAAAATCGGCACGTCCCATTTCAGCGCGAGACATGTCTGTGTGCGAAAATTTTGCTCCCTGGAAACTGGCGCGGAAAAATTCTGATTTAGTCATAATGGTTTTCGAAAATATGGCGTTGTCAAAAAAGGCTCTATAGCCAGACGACTTGGACATATCTGCCCCGGTAAAATCAGAGCGATTCAAACTGGCGCGGGTGAATTCAGTTTTCACCATGCTTGCGTTTGTGAAATTGCTATCCTTCAGATTACTCTTGCCAAAATTCGTGTCATCGAAATAACTCCCGCTAAAATTCTGGCGGTTGAGCATCTTGTTGGTTTTCTTGCAACCAGACCAGTCCATTCCCGGCTTTCGCTTGTCAAAGCATTCGGCTCTAACCGCGCTTGTTACTGTCAGCGTGACAATAAAAATTAAAGCTATCGGCCATGCATGCAGGCATTTTTTATTCACGTCTTTCACTCCTTACCACTAAAATTGTGACCCCTGTCGATCAATAGTAATTCTATCATCATCTTATTGCCAGACGCCGTTAATAATCCCCATTTGCTGGCCAGATTTAGGAGCTACCTTCTGGTGTAGATTCGAGATCATTCGACAAATCCAGCGGATTCTTGATTTCATGCACAAATATTGACTGTTGTTTTCCGCGCAGATTTACCGATTGGGTTGGAAATCCACTCAGGGCAATACCGGCGGTCTGTATCACCTGGTCGGACACTAACAGTGTGCAACCAAGTTCTTTCGATATTTGCTCCAGTCGTGCAGCCGCATTAATACAATCACCAATCGCAGAATAGTTAGGCGATTTTGGTGGACCCATGGTACCGACAATCGCCTCCCCGCAATGGATTCCAATACCAATACGTAGTGGCTCTTTAAGTTCATCTGCCAGTCTCTGATTGAGCGCATTCATTCTTTGTTGCATGCCGACCGCACCCTGCAAGGCATCGAGGCAACCCTGTTTTAATCCTCTTTTCAGACCATAAAGCGCCATTAGCCCATCACCCGCAAACTGTGCATAATGACCGTGGCTATCGTTCAGGGCATCGGCCATTTCGACAAAAAATCGATTCAAAATAAACAAAACATCGTAGGGCAAATGCAGTTCGCCCATTTTTGTCGAGCCGCGCAGGTCAACAAACATGGCGACGACTTCACGTTCTTCACCACTCACACCGCCCCTGCCGATATTACTCTGAACACCCAGGTCTGGCGGCAGCAATGGCGTCACATGAACTCCCTGCAGCGGGCGGGTTTGACAGGCGAGCCGAACATTTGGCGCGGCGCCAATCCGGGTCAGGGCAAATTGTTCGAGTTTGGAGGGCTTTTCAAGTTCAGCGCAACCTTGCGCCACTCTCACCCGACAGGTGGTACATCGACCGCGGCCACCGCACAGGGATGCGTGCGGAATCGAGTGATTACGAATGATCTCCAGTATTGTTTGCCCGGGCTTGCCTTTCAGTACCCGGCCATTTTCATGATTTACAATTACGGTGGCGGATTTTTTGTAAATCTTGTCTCTAACCGCTCTTGCCGCCAGGGTTAATAACAGCAGTGTATAAAAAACAATTAATATACCGTCACGGAACACCATGTTAGCCGGTTTTTGAGCGATGAATTCAGATTGCTCTGCACTCGATTCTGTAGCGGGAGTCTCCCAGTTGTTAACTGATTGAGCAACTGGCCCAGAATGTTGTGACCAGACCTCCAGTTCAAAACCCATGCGCAACATCGACAAATAAACCAACAGGGGCATTATGATGACCAGGGGGTATAAACGCACTGCCCAGTTCTGATACCAGCTAAACAGGCGTAGGAAGAAATGCAGCCCCATCACCGCATGTGTCCAGGCTACAATGACCAGTATGCCCTGTTTTGTGAGAATCCAGTCATTACTCAAAATAGCACTGAGTGCATATTCGTAGTTAATGTCGAAACCCATCAATACTCGCGCACCCCAGGTGGCAGCCACATGACCGGCGAGTAAAGGCACTATTGATAGCCCGAGCACCAGTTGGCAAAATTCCCAGACGGGCATGCGCAAAGTCGTACGCCGGTACAGGGACATAAACGCCAGGCCGGCATGAATGATTATCGAACTGTATAGCAATACACCAATGGGCCAGCTACGCCAGAATGGGGTAACAAATTTGCGCATGGCTTCCATCGCTTCGAGGGAAATTAAACCGAGGCTATGATTACTCAGATGGAATAAAATATAGGTGGCCAGTATCAACCCGGTGGTGATACGCAAACGTCGTTCAATTAAAGTTAACTTCACCATAATGGAATCAATGGTAAGCACTACCAGGTTTCGATACCATGGAAATTTGCCCCTTGTAACTAGTTTCGTTATTGATATTCTGAGTTCAGAGTCGCACAGGAGTTCCGAATTAAATATTATTCTTCTCGCACATAACACAGTGGGAAAATAAAATGATCGACTTTACTGGAGAAAAATATCATGAGTTTCGGAATCACTAAAACCATTCCTGCTAAAGCCGGTGTCGATGTACTCGATTCGCTTTACGATGGCAGTCGGGCCGAATACGAGTTCCATATGGCAGGTAAAAATCCGACCAGGCTTAAGGTCGGAGACTATGTCTACACGATTTTTGGCGACCAGCTGCACGGTCGTCTCAAGATTCGAGAATTTATTACGGGTGCGGTCAATCCCAATTCCGGCAAACCCCGCATCCTGGTTATCGTTGAGGCACCGGGTGAACGCCTGGAAAAATCGGTTCCGAAACAAGGCCATCGCGGCACTCGCTACACGAACGGTGAAGACTGGCCAGCATAAGCTACAATAATCACAAGACTAAATACCCATCTACGGAGTAAACAAATGGCAGATAAAAGATTCTTAACAATTCATTTTACAGACGGTAGTAAACTGTCTGTGACTTTCCCAAAGCAGAACGAGGACAATTATCAAATAGCGAGCAAAGTTCAGAAGGCGATAGATGCCAGTCAGCTCGCGATAGAGATAGGTGATGAATTTTTCGTGATACCTATGAACAATATCAAGTACCTGCAGGTAAATCCTCGCCCCGAAATATTACCCGATAGTGTCATTCGTGGTGCTGCACTAAATGTCGATTACTAGGACTGGCCAGGTCCTCGCTTAAAGCAGAGATCCTGGTTGATCTACCTGTCCGGTTTCGTAATCCAGTTCACCTGTTCGCTTATACGAGGCATGGCTTCTTTCCAGTGGTCAGTGACGCAATCCATTCTGGACCCTGAGGTAAACATTAAGTGCTGTTAAGAATACATATCCTCGATTTCGATTTTCACCTATGCTAGCAGCCATACCATCCAGTACTGCTTTATGACCACAGATATATTACTTACCACACTGAACGCCAGATACATGCATTCGGCATTCGGATTGCGTTATCTCTATGCCAATCTCGGTAAGCTGCAGTCGAAGGCAAAACTGCTCGAATTTACGATTCAGCAACGCTCGATCGATATCGCAGAGAAATTACTGGATTCAAAACCACAAATCATCGCTTTCAGTGTATATATCTGGAACGTCACTGAAACTGCCGGGGTAATCGCCCTGATCAAGGCGATTTCACCAAAAGTTAAGATAGTCGTCGGAGGCCCCGAGGTAAGTTTTGCTAACGATCTACCAGCAGTTTGTAACCTGGTTGATCATATAATTACTGGCCCTGGAGAAGTCAGTTTCCCTCGACTGTGTGAACGACTACTTGCCGGTGAAGCGGTTGAAGACAAATTGATTGCCGGTGAAGTGGTTGCCCTCGGTGAACTTAAACTGCCCTACCAGTTTTATACCGACGATGACATTCGTAATCGCCTGATCTATGTCGAAGCCTCGCGCGGCTGCCCTTTTAAATGTGAGTTTTGTCTCTCTTCACTGGATAAAACCGCCCTGCCATTCGATCTAGGGCCTTTTCTCGAAGAAATGGATAGTTTGCTTCAACGCGGTGCGCGAAATTTTAAATTTATCGATCGCACATTCAATCTCAGGGTCAGTACCAGTATCGCCATCCTGGATTTTTTTCTGCAGCGCATGAGTGATGACCTGTATCTGCATTTCGAAGTCGTACCGGATAATATTTCAGAAAAGCTAAAGCAGGTTCTGACCAGGTTCTCGGATAACTCCCTGCAGTTCGAGATCGGTGTCCAGACCTTTGATACTGGTATTCAAAAGTTGATTAGTCGTAAGCAGAATAATCAGAAGACCTGTGATAATTTGCGCTGGTTGCGCGAAAACACAGGTGCGCATATTCATGCCGATTTAATCTTTGGCTTGCCCGAAGACAATCTCGAAAATTTCGCCAGGAGCTTCGACCGACTCGTCGCCCTGGGCCCACAGGAAATTCAACTCGGCATCCTCAAACGGCTTCGTGGCGCGCCAATTAATCGCCACACCGACCGGTACCAACTGCGCTACAACCCCGAAGCACCCTACAATATACTGGCTACCCGTGATATCGACTTTAACACCATGCAACGCGTGAATCGCTTCGCCCGCTTCTGGGACATGATTGGCAACTCAGGGCGCTTTCGTAAAACTCTGCCCATCATTCTCGGTGATTCGGCATTTGCACGTTTTCTTCAACTCAGCGACGCGCTATATGCGATGGCTGGTAGCAGTTGGAAGATTTCGCTAAAACGCCTATTTGATCTTCTTTACAGAGTGCTTAGCGAACAAATGGCTGTGCCGGCAGAAGTTGCCAGGCAGTCACTGGACCTCGATTTTGAACGCTCAGGGCTAAAGGGGCGGTTAAACCATAGCGGGCCAAAACTCGAAGTAGTTACCCGTGACGGTGTCGCCAACAAGCGCCAACGCCAACATACACAGTGATAGATAGCCTGGCTTCAAGCTACTGCCTTTTACTCTGACCCTTTTACTATTTTATTTCAACGCTATTCGCGATGATTAATGTTACCGGGTCTCTCTCCATGGTAAAGGTCTAACTAAACTTCGGGCTATTGTAAGCCAACCATAATTGAAACAACCAGGAACGGCCCTCACATCGACCTGATTACGACACCTGCCTTCATATCAGTTCGGATTTATTACCGATCAATCTGGCCAGTGGCCGGGATAGCGTGGAACAACTCACGCTTAATCAAGCCCCGCTCGATGGCATTGATGTATGAATGACTGCGCGATAACCTCGTCGAAGTTTCTTCCTTTCCCAGTAAATCCTCGAGATCGTCGGCGTGATTCAATTCATTTTCCAGCCCCACCCTTAAAGTCTCCAAAAACTCTGTCGTCAAGTTAATCTGGTCAACCAGTTCCCAACCAGCTTGCTGAAGTAAATTTGGATAGCTACATCCGCCGAAATAAATGATGGTCCACTTTCTGCCGCTATACCGTAATCAGTTTCGGAAAGGTTCGGAGATATTAGAATAACCGAAAAAATCATTTTGCCGTCGTCATGAATAACAGCTCGGCAAGCTCTTAGCACCGACAGTTTGTCGACCAGGCAGCAGAGCACGTCAGAATGTGATATGGCATGAAACCAGTTCTCCTTGAACGGCAGGGCTGTGCCACTTGCGACTGCCATTCTACTAACACTGGCAAGATCGTCGGCAACAGCCCTCGCCTTCGCAATAATCAGCCCTTCGATGGGTAAATCGATTAAAGTGACATCGCAACCGGTTTTCTTCGCCAGATAAAGGCCTGGCCAGCCCGACCCGGCACCAACCTCTAATAGTCTTTTATGGGGCTCTAGTTCCAGCAAATCACCGAGCTTGTTCACCTGTTCGACCGTAGAGTAACTGGTAGCACCGTAATCGCAACCACACCTCGAGCGCTCTATTTTTTGCAACAAATCTGATTTAATGAACTTGTATTTATTCGAAAAACGTTCGAATAAAGCCTTCTCATCAATGTCTCGTGGCATCTGATTCCTCGCTATTCGTCAACCTGGAGCAGGCTCCTGTTACTACTGCCGGCGCTGCAAAATCTGCCTGTAGGCTTCCCGTGTGGACACAAATCGATCAATTAGAATCTATCACATCGTTTTTGGCCTGGCCACGTCCGACTCTATACGAGTCACCAATAGCTATGACCCATGCAATAATTAAAACAGTCCAGGTAAAGTTGAGGAGATTAGCGTCTGCTGGTTGTTTTGATACTAATTCTGTAATTGCCGCGATATCTAGCTGAACTTCACCACGTTGTATTTTATCAACTATTTCCAGGGCCCTCTCCACTGTCCTGGAAATAATAAAATAAAGCGATGCCACTGTAATGCCAGCGAATACAGTACCTGAAACGTATTTCTTTAAAAATAAATGTCCGGCACCCGGAAATACAAGGGCCGATAACATGACTGCCTTGATTGGTTTAGTCATTAAAATTCTCTCTTCAGATATTGTATTATTTCGATAGATTCGTACATCCATCGCACCCCACCCTTATCATCTTCTATGCGCAGGCACGGTACCTGACTTTTTCCACCACCTGCAATCAACTCAGCGTTGTTCCCCGGTTGTGAGAGGATATCCCTGAGAGGCATCTTAAACCCCAGCCACCAGAGCGCAATACGTACTATTACACAATATGGGCAGCCACTAAAATGGTACAACTGATGTCCCTCTATCTGTTTTCCCGTCTTTGCCAACTTTTACATCTCTTGATTTCAAGTTCACACTTGAAATCAGTTATTTCTGTCAGTTGGGTGATTAATACCATCGCTTGTGGGTACATTTTCTATCAGGTATGGATTAACACCTTCAAGACAACCAATATTAATGCCGCACTGGTCAGGATTAGAACGACGCTTATGATGCGTGTATATGCCACAAATAGAACAAAAATAATGTTTTGCTTCTTTCGTATCGAATTGATAAAGACTTAATACATCTTCGCCTTTAACAACCTTGACTCCTGACAATGGTACCGATGCAACTACGGCTCCTTTTCGTCGACATATTGAACAATCACACCTTCGCGGGTCAACGATTCCATGCGGCAGATCAACTTCCAATTCCACCGATCCACAATGGCAGGTAGCCCTGTGTTTTCGATTTATAATTGTGTCTCCGACTTTTTTAAGCATAGTTATAATATCCCGGTGCTTCATAACACCCGCTTCAGCAACCCAGTAATAGCCAGCGCTGAGCAATAAGTAAATCAGAACTTGTCAGCATATTCTCATCAGCTAGTACTGGCATTGAAATGGAGAAAATAAGAAATAGAATTACAATTTTTATTTTTGTATTCCCAACTGTAAATTTACGCTGACTTCATCTTTTCGGTAAATTGAACCAGGTTACCCCCCAGTTTACGAATACGAGCTTCCAGCTTGTCATCACTCATCGTGCCATCATCATTAAAAGCAAGGAAGCCGTTCGGCACGGCCTGCTGTTCCGGCATAACGATTACCCCGAGATTGCCCAGCAACATGCGTAAGAAAACCAGTCCGCGGATACCACCCAGCGCTCCGGGCGAGGTTGCCACAATTCCTGCGGTTTTGCCCTTAAAGGCAGCCAACGGCGGTTCATCATCGCTTTCAGAACGTGAGGCCCAGTCGAGGGTATTTTTAAGCAACGGACTAAAGGCGCTGTTATATTCGGGTGAGGCAATCAGGAATCCGTCGTGCTCAATCATCAGTCGCTTGAACTCTCCTGCCTTCTCTGGCATCCCCCGATCACTTTCCAGGTCCTGGTTGAATAACGGCATTTCGAAATCGGCCAGATCTACCAGGGTCAGATGCGCACCTGCATCTTCGGCACCAGCGGCCACTATTTTTAGTAGTTTTTTATTTAGCGATTGTTTGCGTGCACTACCCGCGAACGCCAGTATTTTTGCCATGAATTCTCCTAACTCAAGTTTGTTTAATAACCTTCTGCCTTTTATCACCGCAGTTTAAAATGATTCGCATATCGCCTCAAAGGCTCGCAGGTTAGCAGGGCCCAGGTAAATATTAAGCGGGTCTGGTTGGCATGAAAGCTTGACGATAACTACTTCAGCCACCGGATCGATATAAATCCACTGACTGTGAATGCCGATCGCACAGAATGCGCGGTGATGATTGCCAGTCTGGTACCATTTATTGCGATAACTTCCCGCGGGAAATTTTTCTACCGATATCGAATCTTGCCAGGCTTTCGGATCACCGCCTTCTCGACAATCCTGTATCCAGTCAGCCGGTATCACTTGCTGGTCTCCAACAGCGCCCTGGTTACGCATTAATTCGCCGAATCGCAACAGATCACGTGGTAGTGCACAGAAGCCGCCGGCACTGCGCGCGGCACCCTTGCGATCAACCGTGATACAGGCATCGGCCTCGGCACCCATCGGTTGCCAGAGGTATTTAGAGAATAAGCTGGCCAGGCGTTCCCCCGAGACTGACTCTAGCAGCCAACCAAGCAAATCGGAATTCGGTGATTTATATTCAAACACCGCGCCGTGTGGATTCTTACCTCGCTCCAGCGAAACCAGGAAGTCATGCAGTCCCAGGTCTATTTGATCCATCGCCCCCGGATGCCAGCCGGTAGAAACCCGGTATTCGATAAATTTACCATCGGTTGCCGTGTATATCTCGTCGAAATCGACGCTAACCGTCATATCCAGTACCTGTTGCACGCTACAATCGGCATAAGCCGATTTTCCAAGTTCGGGCAGATAGTCAAGCACGGGCCTGGCCGGATCGAGCAAGCCCTGCTCGACCAGGACCCCGGCAAGAGCCGCGGTAATGGATTTGCTCACCGAAAACACTATATGCGGTTGCCGACCAATATCGTCATGTGCATACCACTCATGTACGAGCTTGCCCCTGTGTGCGACCAACAGGGCATCGGTGCAGCTCGATTGGTACAATTGAGCCAGTGACCAGGTCTCGGCATTTACACCTTCAAAAGCAAGCCGGTCGAGCCGGTGTTCGGCAACCGGCCAGTCGGCAACAGCTTCCCGCGCTGCTGGAATATTTTCTGTCGGGACCACTTCGCGGACATGATGAAACGACCACTGGCTATAAGGCGATTGCCGCCAGTTGGAGAGGTTTAGTAAATCGGGACGTTGTATCATGCCGGTTGCGTGCTCCTTATTCGATATCGGTAATAATTTTGTTATTCGCAGAACTTAAAGCCGTCTGGCACATTTCCAGGTGTAAGCGGCCACCACTAGTATAAGGATTTTCCTCGAGTATTTTTTCATTAAGCTCGATACCAAGCCCGGGCTCGAGCGGTGCGAGTTGATAACCCTGCTCCCAGGCCAGAGGTTTTTGCAGGATCGCATCGTGGAAATCGGTCTGGATGGTCTCCAGTATTAAAAAGTTTGGACTGCTAAATGAAACATGTGCAGCGGCCGCGTGTGCAACCGGACCACAGTATATATGCGGTGCTATCTGCGCATTAAACAACTCGGCGATCACGGCAATTTTTTTGGTCTCCCAAATTCCGCCGCTACGGCCGATATCCGGCTGCAGGATCGATACACCCGCCTTTAATGCCTGGTGGAATTCAACTCGTGTGGTTAAACGTTCTCCAGTAGCAACAGGTATCGAGGTTGCCCGCGCCACCTTGCCAATTGCTTCCATCTGGTCCGGCGGGCAGGGTTCTTCGAACCAGAGCGGATCGTAGGGTTCGATTCTCTTCGCCAGGCGGATTGCCGAAGAGGTGGTCATTTGACCGTGGGTGCCGAATAGAATATCGGCCCGGTCACCAACTGCTTCACGGATGCATTTGACGTTATATTCGCAACGCGATAATTCTTCCAACGATAGTTCGCGTCCACCCTGGAAACTGTAAGGTCCGGCCGGATCTTGCTTGACCGCGGTAAAGCCCATCTCGACATATTCGAGCGCTCGCTCGGCGGCCGCATCACCATCGTGGTAAACATCGGACGCATCCTCGCCCGGTTGACCATCGGCTGAAACACTTTTCGGATACAAATAAGTATAGGTACGGATGCGATCGTGGAATTTACCGCCGATAAGCTGGTAAACCGGCTGGTTGTGCGCCTTACCGAGGATATCCCAGATTGCGATTTCGATACCACTGAATACGGCCATCATGCTGATGTCCGGGCGCTGCGTGAATCCAGCCGAATAGACACGCCGAAACAGGGTTTCGATATGGTGCGGATCCTCACCGGCAATGAAACGCTCGAAGGTATCCTCGACCATCCTGGCGGCAATATCACCGGAAACCGGAATGCCGTAGCATTCACCGATGCCTTCGATGCCATCGTCGGTGGTAATCTTGACGACCACCCAGAAGGAACCACCAATACCGGTTGGTGGCACGGTAACCCAGGTTTTAATGTCTTTTAGTTTCATCGGCTATACCTTGTTGGACTGGTGTTATTCAGGTTAATTAAATCGGGTAGCTTAGGAAACCGGCAATACTACCAGCTCGGCTATTTCCACGTGCTTCGGTTGCTGCAAGGCGAACAAAACGGATTGTGCGATATCTTCGGGCGACAGTGTTTGTTCGAAGCTATCGTAAAAAGCCTTGGCCTTATCGGCATCACCGAACCGGGCACTGGCAAAATCGGTTCGCACCAGGCCTGGCATAATTTCACTAATGCGTATGCCCTTACCGGCATAGTCAAGACGCAGGCCCTCGCTGAAACCGTGCACTGCATACTTGCTCGCTACATAGGCTGCCATGGTCGCGGAAGGCTTTATTCCGGCGATTGAGCCCATGTTCAACACGTGGCCTCGACACCTGGCCAGCATACCGTGAATCACCGCATGGGTGACTCGCATCAAGCCCTGTACATTGGTTTCGATGATATGGCTCCATTGCGCCGCGGAACCCCGTTCAAACGAACGTCGGCCGCCGATATCGTGCCCGGCATTATTGATTAATACATCGATCCCCCGTAG
>JBGUEB010000083.1:0-13047 GCA_041821565.1 Gammaproteobacteria bacterium
AGGTTTTTAAGTCTTCGGGATCGAATGTTACGCGCAGCTTAGCCTCGTTCGCACCGGCACGAAGTTTAAGGATTTTGCGGTTGTCGGCATTGTGCAGATGGAGATGGAGAGAATAATATCCAGATGAGTCCGTCCTCGTCTCTTTTAGCAAACTACTCCCATCGAAAACCCGAACATCCTGATCGCTGATGCCCTGCTGGCTTCCATCTAATACATAACCTCGAATGTTGTAACGATGATCGACTTCGTGTTCAGCCCAGACATTGGTGATTGTCAGGCATCCAGCGAAGAGGGCGAGAATAAATGTTCTCATCAAACGTTCAATCCATGTGAATAGTTAAAGGTGCATTATATACAAACGACCAGGCCCAGGGGCCGAAATTCTCTGAATTACCTGCAGTCATCAATACTGATATCAAACCGGAATGGGCGGCATCGGGCAATCCAGGGCGGTCGATATGGTACGGACTAATTCGATTCCCCTGGTAGTTGTTTTACCATCTTCCAGTATTACCGCGACACAGGCTTTCAATAACCGGGGTTTTACCAGTGGCCTTAGCTGCATCAGATTATCCAGCGAACGGTTCAGTGATTCGAGCTTGAAAGCCTGCCGGGACGGCATTTCAAGATTAACGATACCGCTTTCCCTGGCACCGGATTCAAATGCGGCAATGGCCTCGTTTTCGTCGCTGTGTTCGACATAGGCGATCAGTGCCAGGATTGTTTCCACGTCGGTTTTAAATACATCCAGGCTGGCATGCCTGGACTTTGGTGGTTTGCGAAAACCGAAATGCAGGTCGAGTTGTTGTATCACCAGGCGCTGAATAATCCATTCCTTCAGGTCAATCCTGTTATCCGCAATAATAATCTGATGCACGGCGCGCTTGAATTGAATGAACTGGTTGGTCGACAATTCACGCAATGCATTGATACTGAGATCGAGTAGCGGCAGTCTGAATTTCTCATCCAGACTTATGAGTTCGGGTAGATATTTCTCGACGAGTGCCGGCATGCTTTGATCGGCATGTTGTACTAGTATTTTCCATAGATTTTGCCTGTTTTTCTGGTTATGGAGCAAGATCGCGTATACCAGTGCGCGCGCGCTATAGGCATCCTGTGCAGCCGTCCTGAGCGTAGCAGGCATCGCCATGATGAGTTGATGTACATATTCAATATTTTGCTCGTTGAGCGTGCCAACCTGGCTAATGGCCTGTTCGGCCGAGCTTAAAATGGCGGTGGTGACTGCAATTTTTTCTACCGTCGATCTGGACGCTGTTGACCTTAGCGCTTCCGGTGGTAGCGGTTGAACGGCCTCGGAATGGATAAACTCTCCATCCCAGTGCGGGTCGATTCTGTTGATGCGGTCTTCCAGGGGTGGATGAGTAGCGAAAATAGCGCCAAAGAACCCCTTAACACCCTCGGCAAAATAAGCGTGACTATATTGGGGTGCCGCTGGTGTGTTGAGATAGGAACCATAGCTAACACCGCCAATTTTTTTGAGGGCGCCGGCAATACTGTCCTTGTTTCGCGTGAATTGAACCGCGGACGAGTCAGCCAGGTACTCGCGTTGACGGCTCACGGTCGCTTTAATCCACTGGCCAAAAAATGTGCCAGTATATCCGATTACCATCAAACCCAGTCCGAGTGCGCCGATCGCAGCAATACCACCACCGGCCTTACTATTTCGTGAGCTCGAAAATCGTAATGAACGCAGGATAAAATAGCCTATCAATCCAACCAGCAATATGCCGTGCAGCACTCCAATTAAGCGAATATTGAGGCGCATGTCACCGTTGAAGATATGGCTAAATTCGTGTGCGATGACACCCTGAAGTTCATCGCGGGTCAAGCGCGACAAGGTCCCTTCGGTGACACCTATAACCGCGTCTGCGGGACTCATACCGGCGGCAAAAGCATTAATCGATTGTTCGTTCAACAGGTAAACCTTGGGTATTGGCATACCCGCGGCAATCGCCATCTCTTCGACCACGTTCAGCAACTGTCTTTCACGCGGTTCGGTGCTGCCTTGCGGTACCAGGCGGCCACCGAGCATTTCTGCAACCGTGGTGCCGCCACCGGAGAGTGATAAAGTTTTAAACAGGCTGCCAAACAAAATAAGCATGCTGACGGCCATTGTCACATTAAAAAATATTTTCCAGGAGTAATGGGTGCGGAGGGTTTCGAGGTCAAACACAAACTGACTGGTTTTAGAAAAGGATATGACGACGAGCAATAACAGGTTGCTAAGGAGTATCAGGCCGACGACCGCGATGCCAAACAACAGGACAAGAAGAAGGGTGTTTCTTCGGGCCCTGTCCTGCGCTTCGAAAAAATTCAAACTAAAACAGGAACGATAAAGGTTTTAGAAAGCAACCTTGGGTGCCGCCTGAATTTCCGCACTGTCTTCAAATTCAAGCAGGGTCGCATCGTTTGCGTGACCAAACATGCCGGCAAAAATATTTTGCGGGAAAGATTGCTTATAGATGTTGTATTGCATCACCTGGTCATTAAACGCCTGGCGCGCAAATGAAACCTTGTTTTCGGTACTGGTCAACTCTTCGGTGAGCTGCATCATGTTCTGGTTGGCTTTTAAATCAGGGTAAGCCTCGACCAGCAGGTTAAAACGACCAAGCGCACCGGTCAGGTTTCCCTCGGCCTGCCCCAGGCCCCGCATCGCCGACGCATCCCCGGGTTTTTGATGTGCCGTATTCAGGCTATCAGATGCGCCATTACGCGCCTGTATTACCGCGTCCAGGGTTTCTCGTTCATGTTTAAGATAACCTTTCGCGGTTTCTACCAGGTTCGGGATCAGGTCGTAGCGACGTTTTAGTTGCACCTCAATCTGGGCAAAAGCATTTTTGAATCGATTACTTAAAGCCACCAGTTTATTAAAGATTGAAATGAAATAAATCGCGACAATGCCAATAATAACGAGTACGACAATGGTCGAAGTTTCCATACTGCCTCCAGTGAAGGGGAATCTAAAGTGATATAGAGTTTTTTATGTGTACCAAACTATAGAAGATACGCCGGCGTTTACCACTCTTCTAACAAAAAACTCACGCAAAATAAGTCTATACTTTCCAGTATGTTACTTGGGGTACTTTTCAGGAAAATCAATATTCAGCGCGGGTTAGTTGTAACCATAAGACAGCTTGGCTTAGCTGGCAAGTCAGTTTTGATAAACATGCTTAACCCGGACTTCCACAACCTGTGACTTTTCCTGCCCCCTGACCCGACGATAAATACCTATGCATATGACGCAAATAGTATTTGCAGTGTTGCTGTTTATTGTATCGTTATTTTCGATACCTAAACTTAATCTGCTGGATTCAATCATAGACTTCACGACCGCAGAAACGAGCGTTGTTTCAATAAATACTAACAATGATATCGTTGATGCCAACCCCCGTATGAAGAAGATCCAGGCAGAAACCTACAAGTTTGTGGATTCGATAGACAGTCAAATATGGCCGATTTTAATCTGGCTTGAATTGCTGATTGTATCGCTTGGAGGAATATATATTGCGTTGTCTATGTTCAGGCAAAAAGCGACCTCCAAATACTTTTTAATCGCAATTTGCCTCGTGTTTCTTTTTACCCAGGGCGCTCCCTGGGATGTATCCGATCTTTTTAAGGGGGTAAACAGTTACGCAAGCCTGGTTAGTCGTCTGAAATTATCGTGGGAATATGACAGCGCCATTCGCTGGATTGTGACAAGTTGTCTATTTGGAACTTTTTACCTTGTTACCGCGATAATATCTGTGGCCCAATTTTTCAGCAAGAAGCCGCCTAAAGTTTTTTAACAAGCATCCGATTAACTCTTGAATGAACCTGCTGAATGCGCAAGAATCACATATTACTAACTTTGACAGCAGCGATACAGAGAGCAGAGATTGATGGGCAATAAAAGACGTCTCGACGATAAAACAAATTTGGATAATACCCTGGGTTTACCCATTATCGCATCGGCAGGCGGCCTGGTCTGTAATCGTTTCCACCACATTTTATTAATATTCAAACGCGGAAAATGGGATATGCCAAAGGGGCGTGTCGAGAATGATCAGCCAAAAGACGCAGCGGCTCTAAGAGAAGTCAACGAAGAGACAGGACTCAATATCGATAAATTGACTATCCAGGGCAAACTCGTTTCTACCTGGCATACCACGCGTCATAGCGATGTTAAATATCTGAAAAAAACGCATTGGTATTTAATGGATTATGATGGTGACGACGACGACACTAAACCCCAGGTAGAAGAGGGCATCATTGAATGCCGCTGGGTTCATATAAGCGATCTTCCCAAGTATCAGGAATTATTGAGGCCGCGTATTAATTACGTCGTTGATTTCTGGCATCAGAATATGGCCTACGTACCAAAGAAATAGCCCAGCAGTCTTTCGGACTTAGGGAATCGTAGCGAGCATGGTGGGAAAGCGAGACTAGATTTTCCCGATTTTGAGGCGCATAGTGGATCCTACGCAACGATAAATCGGGGAAATATGGGCCGCTCTCCCATCAGCGCACAAGCCCATGGATGGGCGCAGGTAGAACAATGCAGGAGCAATTGTCGAGTAGATTCGCCCTAAGTCCGACAGACTGCTAGTTCAGGAAGCGACCCATGATTTCTTGCAGCATGGGATTATCAGGTGATTTTTTCAGGGCTTTTTTCCATACCTCTTCTGCTTCAATCTGCCTGCCGCTAACCCACAACACTTCACCCAGGTGAGCAGCGATCTCACCATCGTCGAATCGAGACAATGCATTACGCAGCAACCGAATCGCTTCCTCGTAGTTACCCATGCGATAGTTGACCCAGCCAAAGCTATCTATAATCGCTGCGTCATCGGGCATGATTTCGATCGCACGCTTCAGGTATTCGTATGCTTCCGGGTAACGATCAGTCTGGTCGGCCAGGGTAAATCCCAGCGCATTTAATGCATGGGCATTATTCGGTTCGGTTTTGAGGATAGTTTGAATATCCTCCTCCAGGATATCGATGCGCCCGACTCTTTCCGCCGTCAGGGCCCGGGCATACAAAAGATCTGAATTACCGGGTACGATATCGAGTGCCGAATTATATACATCAATCGCATCTTCATAGCGTTTTTGTGCACGCAATAATTCTCCTTCAGCAAGATAGATACGGACCAGTGAACCATTTGACTGGCTACCTTTAAGCATCGAGCTTAGATGTTCATAGGCCTCGTCGTAGCGTCCGGTCACGCCGAGCAAGTTTGCAATGTGTAATTTTGCCTCGAACATGTACTCGCCAACATGCACCTGTTTATACCAGTTGATAGCCTTGTCGTATTGGCCTTGGCCTTCGCTGACACGGCCCAGGTAATACTGGGTTTCACCTTCACGCTCACCCTTTTCAACCAGCTTCAACATGTATTTCTCGGCATCCTCCAGGCGCTCGGATTCCAGTGACAACAATCCCAGTGTATAGAGAAGTTCAACATCGTCGGGGGCGGCGCTGTGTAATTTTTCGAATTCGATGCGGGCTTTTTCATAATATTTGACTTCGACCAGCAGGCGGGCGTAAGTCAGGCGCAACTTCTGATCATCGGGTCGCTTTTCAACTGCTTTACGTAGACTGATAACCGCTTCTTCACGACGTCCAAGTTTAATCAATACCTTGGCCCGGGTATTATGAGCACCCGGGATATCCTCGAGCGCCAGAGACTTGTCCAGGTATTTCAGTGCTTCTTCAGCCTGTCCGTACTGGGCAGCCAGGACACCGTGGAGAAACTGTGCGTGGCCCCTGTCTTCATACTTTTCGGCAATGCCGCGTGTTATCAAGATCACCGCAGCGGAATTTTTCTCTCGTGACAGTACGGCGAGCAGCGAAAGAAATAATTGCTCATCAGATATCTCGCTGGTTGCGATTATCTCGTCGAGGTATTCGAAAGCCTCGTTGATTTTATTCTGGCGAATATAAATAGCGACAATTATCTGACGCGCTTCAATACGGTCGGGGGCGAGTTCAATCCAGCGTTGAGCAGCCTCAGTCGCGGCCTCGAAATCTTCGCCATATACAGCTATACGTACGGCACGTTCGGCGATATCTGGATTATTTTGAGATTTCGCAACAATCAGGTAATTTTTAACTGCAAGATCGGTTTGACCACGATGAATCGCTATCTCCGCCACCATCAGGTGGTAGGCATCGCTACCGGGAATAACTTCCTCTGGATTCGAACCGTAAATCTGGGACTGATCCGACTGGGGTATCAATCGGTCACCTGACCCAGATGTCTGCAAACCTGCGCAAGCTGGTAGCACTAAAACAAATAACAGTATGAAATATTTGTTAAAACTCGTGAGAAAATTCAATGTCATGCTCAATTCGTTGATTTACCAACTCTAACTCGTAAAAGCCAAGTGTAGCATCCTGGCTGCAAAGCGCGAAGTATGGCGCCATTAAAACAGGATAATTACTGGAAGTGAAAAGTCCAGAATCGCTACCAGGAAAACTGGCCGGATCCAATACTTCGCACTAGTATGATCCATCGGGGCTAAAAATGTTCCTCGATCCGCATAATTTGGTTTCTTCCGGGTTTTATTGTGTACAACCTTGTATTTACCGAGTCAATGACGGAAAATTGAGGGTTGGCACACAAAGTCCGCTAATCATACATGTCCCTATTGTCGCTAGGCATCAATCATCAAACCGCACCCGTCGATATTCGCGAGAAAATTGCATTCTCTGCGGAACAGATGACCGATGCCCTGAGCGAATTGCAGGGTTTCAGCGCGATAAACGAATCGGTCATAGTATCAACCTGTAACCGTACCGAAATCTATTGTGATACTTCCAGTGATTCTAGCGAAGCGATTTCACATTGGTTATCCGAATATCATGGCATGAGCAATGAAGCACTTTCTCCTTATTTATATCAACACGCAAACGAGGAAGTAGCCCGACATTTATTCCGTGTTGCCTCCGGTCTCGACTCAATGGTACTCGGAGAACCACAAATTCTTGGCCAGTTAAAATCTTCATTCGATCAGGCGCGAAGCGGGAATAGTATTGATACTATTCTCGGTCGCCTGTTTCAACATTCGTTTAATGTTGCGAAACGTGTTCGCACCGATACTGAAATAGGTGCACATCCGGTTTCTGTTGCTTTCACCGCGGTCAACCTGTCAAAACAGATATTTGGTGATTTGAGTGAATTGCAGGCATTGTTGATTGGCGCCGGTGAAACCATCGAACTGGTTGCCCGTCACCTGCGTAGTCAGAAGATAGGGTCGATGGTGATCGCCAATCGCAGTCAGGGCAGAGCAGCGAGGTTGGCACAGGAAGTAGGCGCCAGTGCAGCGCAAATCAGTGATGTTCCGGATCAACTGGAACATGCGGATATTGTTATCTCGTCGACTGCTAGCCAACTACCTATCCTGGGTAAGGGAGCTACCGAATCGGCTCTTAAACGGAGAAAACATAAACCCATATTCATGGTCGATCTTGCCGTGCCCCGGGATATTGAAAGCCAGGTCGGCGAACTGGACGATATATACCTTTATACCATTGATGATTTGAATAAGGTGGTTGACAGAAACCAGCATAATCGGGTACTTGCCGCAGAGGCAGCACAGGAAATCATCAATCTCGAGGTCAAGACTTTTGAGCACTGGTTATTGACCCACCAGTCGGCAGACGAAATTCGACTGTTACGCGAAAATGCAGAAGCGATTAAACAACAGTGTTTAGAAAGAGTTCTCGCTCAGTATCAACAAGATCACGATGTTGATAAGGCACTGCAACGACTGGCAAATACATTGACCAACAAAATGCTTCACGGGCCGACTATTGAAATGCGTAAGGCACTGAAGTCGGCGGACCAGACTACCATACGATTTTTACAATCACTGATATCTTCCGATTAGTCAGCCCGGGCATCCTCTAATGAAAGAATCTCTGTTAAATAAGCTCGAAGTTTTGAGCGCGCGACACGAAGAAATTGCCGCCCTGCTGGCCGATATCGAGACCATAAACGACCAGTCAAAGTTTCGTAACCTGTCGATGGAATATTCTCAACTCGAGGACGTGGTAAAAAACTTTGACGCATATCAGCAAGCCCAGCAGGCTCTCGGTTCCGCCCGTGAAATGTTGTCCGAGGACGATGCCGAAATGCGTGAACTAGCCGAAGAGGAAATCGCCGACAGCTCCCAGAAAATCGAACATCTGGAAACAGAGCTGCAAAAACTGTTATTACCCAAAGACCCGAATGACAATGCTAATGTGTTTCTCGAAATTCGTGCGGGCACTGGCGGCGATGAAGCGGCATTGTTCGCCGGCGATTTATTTCGTATGTACAGTCGTTATGCAGAGTCACGGCACTGGCAGCTGGAAATACTGAATAGCAATGAGGGCGAGCATGGTGGTTACAAGGAAATCATTGCCAGAATCATTGGCCAGGGCGCCTACTCACATTTAAAATTTGAGTCAGGTGCTCACCGGGTACAGCGTGTACCGGAGACTGAATCTCAGGGCAGGGTGCATACATCGGCGGCTACTGTTGCGATTATCCCCGAAGGGGATGAAGTCCAGATGATCGCAATCAATCCATCAGATTTACGCATCGATACTTTCCGTGCTTCTGGCGCCGGCGGTCAACACGTCAATAAAACTGATTCTGCGATACGACTAACGCATTTACCGACCGGCACCGTTGTCGAGTGCCAGGATGAACGCTCACAGCATAAAAATAAAGCACGGGCGATGTCGCTGCTGCAGGCAAGAATCTACGATGCAGAGAAACAGAAACAGGACAAAGAACAGGCCGCCGAGCGAAAATCACTTGTCGGTGGCGGCGACCGCTCGGAAAGAATTCGTACCTATAACTTCCCCCAGGGTCGTCTTACCGATCATCGTATCAATCTGACCCTGTATAAGCTTGATGATATTCTTGCCGGCTCACTTGGCCATGTGGTTGAACCACTGATGCACGAGTATCAGGCGGAGCAACTAGCGAGTCTGGCCGACGAAGCACAGGATCTGACGCATTAAATTATTGGAAGTTGATATTGTGGTGAATGGTCGGGAAAAAAAAGGCCATCCATGGCCCGTTGAAATCAACGATATTCAGGGGGAGGAAATAGTTGATGTTCAAGCTAAATAATACATTCGTCTACCCCGATTCAACAGTGAAACAGTTCATAGCATATGAGTGAACAAATCAACAACGCCATTGAATGGGGACGAGCGCGATGTGCTGCTATCAGCGACACGCCAAAACTGGATGCGGAATTATTACTGGCCCACAGCATCGGCAAAACACGCAGTTATCTATATAGTTGGCCCGAACAGCAACTGACGCGTAATGACTGGCAACAATTTCAGTCCCTCATAGCCAGGAGACGGGAGCCAACGCCAGTCGCCTATTTGCTCGGAGAACGCGAGTTTTTCTCATTGAGCCTGAAAACCAGTCCTGTTGCCCTCGTGCCACGACCAGAAACCGAGTTACTGGTAGAAACAACACTGGCTATATGTTCATATCAGCCTGGCGTAGATCTGTTAGAACTTGGTACCGGCACGGGCGCAATTGCGATAGCCCTTAAGGTCGAGTGCCCAAAAATTAGTATTGTTGCTACCGATATCAGCTCGCATTGCCTCGAGCTGGCGCAACTAAACGCGGATCGACATAAGCTAAGGATCGACTGGATACGGTCAGACTGGTTTGCACAGATAGATAGGCGATTCGATTTCATCGTTTCTAACCCGCCTTATATTTCTGCTACGGATCCCGCACTCGAACAGGGCGACTTGCCGGCGGAACCCCGCATCGCCCTAAGTCCCGGTCCGACTGGTCTCGAAGCCCTGGAGGTGATCATTGCAGAATCACCCAATTATCTAAAACCAGGTGGGTACCTGTTACTTGAGCATGGTTTTGATCAGGAAAACGAAGTGGCCTGCCTGATGCGAGAGCATGGGTTCATCGATATCGACTGTAAGCCAGATCTGAATGGATTACCGCGAGTGAGCCTTGGGCAGTTAGACACATGCGCCATTACCCCCTGAAGGAGAGGGAACTTTTTACACCCTCGCCCCTCCGGGGAGTACCCGAGGGCATAAAAGGGCAGGGGTGAGGGGGAAGATTTGAGATTAGCCCCCTCATCCCTATCTTCTCCCTGAGGGAGAAGGAGTACAACAGCGATGGCTTTGGCTATCCGAGTGGGTTTTGGTATGCGAAACCCCACTCGGATAGCCTTTAGCCAGCACTGGAATAATGAAGCCAGTCCTAAACCCCTAAAAACAGTGTTGAAATTATCAGAACCCCAGCGTAGTCTCTAAGCTATGGAAGACACTGATCATTATCGATGTCGGCTCATAATCCTCAGGCAATCTGCCGATACATCCAAACAGGCCGAAGCGGCCTGTGATGTGCTGACGGGTGTAGAAGGCATACTTCTCGCCGCTGCGTTCGACTCCTGTAGTATCCACCTGATATATTCTCTCGACCAGATTTCTCTTGATCTAGTAACTGATCTGCTAAATGAACTGGGTTTCGAGCTGGACAAATCTATCCTGGTCTCTGTACGCTCGACGATTTACCAGTTTCTTGATGACAACGCACGTGAAAACCTGCATATAGACACTACCAGCTTTCAGGAAGAAGCCGATGAAGGCCCAGACATCCCGCACCAATCGTCGGACAAGTACTGGGAAGACTATCATTGACAGTATGATGGTCCTGCGATTGTTGTATCGTTCCGTATCTGATCTGTTGGCCCAGGCATTATCGACCCATCTATGTATCACATAACCTTAACCGACATCGCGATGGGATTTATCCCCGTGTTAGTTACCCTGGCAATCATCTGGCAATGGTCCCATAGCCAGAAATCTGCACTGATCGCGATAATTCGCATGTTGGTCCAGTTGATGCTCATTGGCTATGTACTAAATTTTATTTTTACCGCCAATAGTCAATGGATAATATTGCTGGTGCTAATGTTCATGTTGGTTGCTGCTAGCTGGATCAGCCTCAACACCCTGCCAGTAGATAAAAAACCGCTACTTGTTTACAGTTTCACTGCCATTTTTTGTGGCGGTGGCTTTACCCTGGTATTTATTTCCCAGTGGGTGTTGCATGCCGATCCCTGGTACCAGCCACAGGTGATGATCCCGATCGCTGGAATGATATTCTCTAATGCAATGAATGCCATCAGCCTCGCCGGTGAACGTTTGTATAGCGAACTTGGCTATCATCAGGACTACACCAGGTCCCGAAATATAGCGTTTCAGGCTGCGATGATCCCAGTGACTAACGCCCTGCTGGCGGTGGGCCTGGTTTCACTGCCCGGCATGATGACCGGCCAGATTCTGGCAGGAACTTCGCCATTAATTGCCTCTCGTTACCAAATCATTGTGATGTGCATGATATTTAGCTCCGCCGGCATTTCGACCGCAATGTTTTTATTTTTGTTGAAACACAGGGCTGCAGACAGGGAACAGTAGCTGGTAAAGGCGGCGAATGTAATCAAATACGAACTTTTTACAGCTGCCAATTTAATTACGGGCAAAAAAATGGCTGGTTGAGTAATCAACCAGCCCAATTTGTCGTAATCGACAAATAACCAAAGGAGGACATCGTGAGAGAGGTTAAGTGCTTAACCTATAACACATTAATATATATAGTGCATAATTTCTGTTTTGCCAGTTTTTATTTGACAAAAATTCATAAATAGCTTCAAAACGCTTAATTTAGCTTCAAATCCATCAAATTAATATAGGTTCCCGGCGAAGTCGAACCCTTAACTATCTCAAGCGTAATGGGTTCATTCAAGGGGATGGGCACTCCGATCTGTTCCAGTACTTCGCCCGAATCAATATTGGTGATCGAATAGCTGAAAACGACGTGTTTATTTTTACTGACAACCTACTCCATATACTGCTTTGTGTACTATGCGCGCTTGAGCCTGCGTAACAGGCTAGAGGTATCCCAGCGTCCACCACCCATCTCCTGAATCTCGGCATAATAGCCGCTAACAATGCGAGTAATCGGTAAAGCTGCACCATTTTTTTCACTTTCCTCTAAACATATCCCCAGATCCTTGCACATCCAGTCGACCGCAAAACCGAAATCGAACTCATCCTTGAGCATGGTGTAGCCGCGATTTTCCATTTGCCAGGAGCCTGCCGCCCCTTTCGATATGACGTCGACCACCTTGGCGCCATCAAGTCCGGATCGCTGGGCAAAATCGAGCCCTTCGGATAAACCCTGCACCAGGCCGGCGATACAAATCTGGTTTACCATCTTGGTTAACTGCCCTGCGCCGGCAGAACCGAGCAGTTCGACAGCACGGGCATAACTTTGAATCACCGGCTTGGCGGTATCAAATGCAGCTTGCTCGCCGCCGACCATAACGGTTAGCACGCCGTTTTCGGCACCAGCCTGTCCACCTGATACGGGTGCGTCGAGAAAAGGGACCTGCGATTTCTGTGAAATCTCGCGCGCCACGTTAGCCGAGGCGGTAGTATGATCAACCAGGATAGCCCCATCGGCTATACCAGCCAACACACCATCTTCACCATATACCACCGAACGCAGGTCATCATCGTTACCAACGCAAATAAAAACGAAGTCAGCACCCTCGGCGGCCTCTCTCGGTGTTCCTGCCCAGTTACCCTGGTAATCCTTGCACCATTGTTCCGCTTTGGCCCTGGTCCGATTGTAAACAGTAGTCGCATACCCTGCGTTGGCCAAATGCCCGGCCATCGGATAACCCATAACACCCAGCCCGATAAAGGCGACTTTTTCTTTACTCATTTGCATACCCGTATAGATAAATGTTGGCGAATTTTAACACTTGCGAACCCGCAATTCCTGATTATATTTTTCGTATTAAGCTCTCAGGCCGACTCCAATTTTGCATAACTGGCCATCAACCATTTGCTTCCGACATCTTCAAAATTAACCTGCACTCGCGATTGGCTGCCCTGCCCCTCCAGGTTTAATATGATCCCACTGCCGAAGCTTGAATGGCTCACACGCTGGCCGACAAATAGACCCGTATCAGCCTCGGTTTTGCGATGCC
>JBGUEB010000084.1:0-13026 GCA_041821565.1 Gammaproteobacteria bacterium
GTATTATCACAGTTGGTCTTATCATAGGGATGCATGTTATACCGCCTGTATATACCTAATATGAGGTTGTAGCTATCCCCAATAATAGATAAAGAACCCATGCTAACCTGGAGTCACTACCTGTAATTAAGCCGATTACGATTTCATAGGTATAAAATATTTTCCGTTTGTCGAAAAAATCACTTTTTAGCCAATTCATTACTACACTAGGTATACAAAAAAATTCACCCGGTTAAGCCTCAATGATAGAAACTATCGATCTAGAATCAGCAGAAGGAACACTTTGGTTTAGCGACGAAGCCGAGGTAACCGTCGACAAGATCGATTTTGAGCTTGAACAGGCAAGCAGGCTTCGCGGCATTTATCGCAAACTGACGATTTTTAATGGTAATTACTGCTACCAGGAGGTTAAAAACCGGCACGAGCGCAAATACAAATACAGGGTGGATTTATCATATCTCGATCCCCGCCCTACTCGTGAAAGGCATATCGCCTGGAAATGGCTATATGCAACCCTGGGATTAGCATTACTTGGCGCCTTGTTGATTTACAGCGCCTGGTTTGCGAACTGGATAGAACCCTCGGTTTACTTCCTGGCCTGCCTGGTTATCGACGTTTCAGCAATGCTGGTATGCCTGCTATTATTCATGCATAACTCTTATGACAGGATCATATTTAAAAGCCAGTATGGTCGAATAAAGTTTATCGAGTTATTGAACCGATACCCCGATAAAAAAACTTTTCGGGAGTTTGTCGGCCGTTTCATTTTACAAATTAAGCAAGCTGCCAAAGCAAAGGGTTATAACCAGTCCACCTTCCTGGCCCAGGAACTGGTAGAACTGCGTCGTCTTAAGGACGAAACGGTTATCACCCAGCAACAATATGAAATTGCGAAGACATTTATTTTGAAGCATAAGGGCTTCCAGGCCGCTGCCGCCTGAGAAAAAATTTCGACTTTTCCAATTATAAAAACCTTTCCCTGGCATGTTTTCATGCTATTCCCTTGAGTGCTTTGGCCGTTTCTGGGCATCCATGCCCCCACGGCACTAGTTCTTCCATGCACGTCGCGCCTCTGCGAGAACATCATCTTTATAAAATATTATTTCAATTTATTATCGCCCCGGGGCGGTCTGATTAACGTTTGCAGCAGCTAATTATCATGTAAAATACTGTTCTTTTATTGGCCGATAAGATCATGGAATTAAGCCCTCTCACTGCGATATCACCAATAGACGGACGCTACGCGGGAAAAACTGCGCAACTGAGAACTGTATTTAGTGAATACGGGCTCATATACCATCGTGTACTGGTTGAAGTTCGCTGGATCCAGACACTTTCCCGGCATCCAGACATCGCCGAGGTACCTTCTTTTTCCAAAACTGCGAATGCCATGCTTGAGTCGATCATCGATGATTTTAACGAACAGCATGCACAGCGAATCAAGGACATAGAGAAGACTACCAACCACGATGTAAAGGCCGTCGAATACTTCCTCAAGGAAGCGGTAGCGAGTTCGGATGAATTGAGCAGGGTTTCGGAATTTTTCCATTTTGCCTGCACCTCGGAAGACATTAATAACCTGTCGCACGCGCTCATGCTGAAAACAGGCAGAGATCAAATATTGCTCCCTGTTCTGGGCCAGATAATTGATTCTATTAAGGAATTGGCACACGAGCATGCCTCGCTTGCGATGCTAAGCCGCACCCACGGCCAACCAGCCACACCGACTACGCTGGGCAAGGAAATGGCCAACGTGGCTTATCGGTTACAACGGCAGGTTACCCAGATGAACAAGCTGGATATGCTCGGCAAGCTAAATGGTGCGGTTGGCAACTTCAACGCCCATCTCATTGCCTACCCGGAACTGGACTGGTCAGAGATAGCGCAGCAGTTCGTCGAGTCCCTGGGTATTCGTTTTAATCCCTATACCACACAGATCGAACCACATGATTACATCGCTGAATTATTCGATGCCATGGTCCGTTGCAATAATATTTTGATCGATTTCAGCCGCGATATCTGGAGCTATATATCAATCGGTTATTTCAAACAGAAAACCATAGCCGGTGAAGTTGGTTCTTCGACGATGCCGCACAAGGTTAACCCGATTGATTTTGAAAACGCGGAGGGTAACCTGGGTATTGCCAACGCTATACTCGGCCACCTGGCACAGAAGTTACCGATTTCACGTTGGCAACGAGACCTGACTGATTCCACCGTGTTACGCAATCTTGGCAGCGGGTTTGCCTATACCCTGATTGCGATGGACTCGCTGCAGCGCGGTATTTCCAAGCTCGAAGTCAATGCGGCGGCAATTAGCGAAGACTTGAATCAAAACTGGGAAGTTCTTGCCGAACCTGTTCAGACGGTAATGCGTCGATACGGTGTCGAGCAACCCTACGAAAAGCTAAAAGCCTTGACCCGTGGACAGAAAATTGATGCCGGGGTGATGCGCGAATTTGTAGAAAACCTCGATATTCCAACACAGGCCAAACAACAATTGATCGATATGACACCGGAATCATACATCGGTAATGCCGATAAACAGGCCAGTGATATTTAGCCGGCGCTTAAGGTAATAAAACCCGGTATTTAGAACATGTTCTGGCAACTCCAGGGATTTGATTCAGAGGAATTTATTCAGCAGTACTGGCAAAAAAAACCGTGCCTGATACGGCAGGCATTTACCGGTTTTCAATCGCCAGTGAGCCCCGAGGAGCTTGCTGGCCTGGCCTGCGAGGAAAGTGTCCACAGTCGCCTGGTGATCGAAAAAGGCGGTGAGACAGCCTGGCAATTGCGCTATGGCCCCTTTACTGAAGACGATTTCCTAACATTGCCCGAAACCCATTATTCATTACTGGTCTCCGAATGTGAAAAATGGATCCCCGAGTTTGCCGAACTACTCGATCAATTTCATTTCATCCCTTCCTGGCGTATCGATGATTTGATGGTGAGTTATGCCCCTGCCGGTGGTTCAGTAGGACCGCATATCGATGAATATGACGTTTTTTTACTACAGACTCTTGGCCAGCGAAAATGGCAGTACACTAACGGCAGGATGGACAAGCCACTGCTAATCCCGGATCTCGATCTCGCTATCATGCAGAACTTTGACCCACACCAGGAAGCCATCCTCGAACCAGGTGACATGCTTTACCTGCCGCCGGGCATTGCGCATCATGGTGTTGCACTCGGGTCCGGTATGACCTGCTCGATAGGGTTTCGCGCGCCGACTGCGAGCGAAACCCTCGAGTCGTTTGCCCTCGAAGCCGATCGTCAAAACCTTGGCGACGAGCGCTATTCTGATACCGGGCTTGAAACAGACCGTCATCATGCCGAAATAACCAATAACGAAGTTGATACCCTGAAAAGTATGGTAATTTCATTGCTGGATCAACCCCGGGAGCTATGGGTCGACATGGCCGGTAAATTGCTGTCGGACAGCATTGTTACGGAGGCCGGTCTCGAGCTGTCCCCTGCCCGCCTCGAGGATCTTAATGATTCCGAATGGATGATCAATCCCGATAGCAAAATGTTGTATCATCGCGGAAGCTCCGGTATTAGATTTTACTGTAATGGAGGCTGCTATGAGCTACCAAATTCAGAACTGGCAATCGATACGGTGCAAAAACTTTGCAATCGAGGAATCATTGCGAACTCAACAATAGAGGCTTGCCGCAATCAGGCTGGCCTGACTAGCCTGTTATTTGAACTTATCAATACTGCAGCCATTGTACGGGTCGATGAAAAATGAATGAAATAAAGGTTGAGACGGCCAGCTGGTTTGAGGACAAAGTAGAGTTGGTAAAACTGCGAACCCGGGTATTTGTCGAGGAACAAAAAGTACCGAGCTCGCTCGAAATCGACGGCCTGGATGCTGAATGCCTGCACGTCAAAGCCATGAACGGTAATCTATGTATTGGAACCGGGCGGCTTTTAGCCAATGGGTATATTGGCCGCATGTGCGTACTCGATGAGTACCGCGGCCAGGGCATTGGAACCATGATGCTGGAAAATTTGATCGAGCAGGCATTAAATGCAGGGCACCGGCAGGTATTACTGAATTCGCAGTCTAAAGCTATTCCTTTTTATCAAAAAAACAGTTTTATCACAGATTCTGAAGAATTTATCGAAGCCGGTATACCGCATCGCCGTATGGTGAGACAGTTGGAATATTAATCAATTAATACCTATACAGATCAATAACTAATGGAAGAAAGTTCAAGTCAAAAATTAAATGGAAGAAAAGACTGTGCGGAATGTGTGAAAACGCTAATTGGTACATCCAGACAGAAAATCTACATCATTTGCGAAAGTCTTGATGCTACTATTTACAGCGATAAAGAGATTTTTGATTATATGTCAGACCTGGCGATTCGCAATCGTAAAACAGACATTCGGATAATTGCCCATGACACCCGTGTCGCATCGCAGGATGGTCATTTCCTGATTCGCCTGGCGCAAAAATTGCCAACATTCGTCGAGATTCGAACCACCGTAATGCCGCTAGATAAAAAATTCAGTGAGAACTGGTTAATCATCGATGACAGGTCTTATATGAGAATCAGAAATCCGCTTCGTTACGAGGGCTTTTTCGAAATGGACAACCGGCTCGAGTGTCGAATCTTGTTGGAGCGATTTGATGAAATTTGGGAAGCCAGTACACCCGATCACAATACCCGGCGTTTGAGTCTGTAGACCCTGCGCCGACTATATACTACTGGACGTTGCCAGCTTGACTGCCTGACTCCTGAGGGAGGCAGGAATCTCCAAATATCGGTATGTATCGGCCGATCACATAAAAGATGCCAACGATATTAAAGCAGAGATAAAAATGCCCTCCCTATCTGGTGTCTAGCAG
This sequence comes from Gammaproteobacteria bacterium, assembly GCA_041821565.1. GTDB lineage: Bacteria > Pseudomonadota > Gammaproteobacteria. The sequence goes on from JBGUEB010000084.1 coordinate 4,862, forward strand.
TTAAAAAATTCGGCCTATTTGGTTGATCTGATATTTTTCAAAGCAAAGTGTCGAAAACGCCCTGAACCTGTTTATACTGAATTAAGAAGATCAATTACTCTACTAATGTTGGATCTGTACGCAATATAAATTGTGGCCTAAGTATATTTTAGAATATCGAGTTTCGATTCTTCCAATATGCTTAAAAAGTTATTGTTTTTCAATCAAAATAGTTTCAGACTCGGATATAGAAATTTTCATCTGAGCAGGTCAATGGGGGTGTAAAAATGGAACATATATCTAGAAAGAGAAACGACGAACGTGGCACGAAACACATGAATCTGCTGATCGCCATGTTTGCCGTGGCGGTAGCTTTCATAGCCGCCCCCGTAGCCGCGCAACAGCTAGACGGCACCTCATCACGCCTGAGTAATGATCCTGAAATCTGGGATATCGCCCGCGGCGGTCAGTTGTACGACGACTGGATGGCCGTACTCGAACATCCCGCGCCTGAGGGCAACCACCCCGCCTATCCCGAAATCGGGAGAAAGAAAGGCAAAACGACCTGGCGTTGCAAGGAATGCCATGGCTGGGATTACATGGGCGAGGATGGAGCCTACGGTAAAGGCGGGCATTATACAGGCGTCAAGGGCCTTCGTCGGGTCATTGGTATGGGTACAGATGAACTGGTGAATATCATCCGTGACAAAACCCATCAATACACGGAAGCGATGATTCCCAATACGGCGGCGCTCAAACTGGCATTGTTTGTCAGCCGTGGCCAAGTTGGTATGGATCAATACATCGATCGCTCCACCAGGCGAGCGAGCGGTGATCTTCGGCGCGGCGCGTCGTTCTTCCAGACAATTTGCGCCATTTGCCACGGTTTTGATGGAACCACCATGGTTTCAAGATCCGAAACTTCCCTGGCGGCATTTGGTGATCGTGGATATCTTGGTACTATTTCCAGCGATAATCCATGGGAAACATTGCACAAAATTCGTAATGGTCAGCCCGGTGTCGGCATGGTGGCGTTGCGGGTATTGAGCGTACAGGATCAGGTCGATGTGCTTGCTTATATGCAAACCCTGCGTCGGCGCCGGCAGTAAATCCGGAATAGTTCAGAAAGACTAGATTTCAGAGACTGGTTTGATGATTGTGCGTGTTTGGAAATGGTTCTGGGGACCGACGTCACGCTTTGGTTGGGGTGCGATCCTGATTGTCGGAGGTCTCGGAGGCATCATATTATGGGGCGGTTTTAACACCTTGTTGGAACACACAAACACGCTATCGTTCTGTACGTCGTGTCACGAAATGCGTCAATTCGTCTTCGAGGACTACAAGCAAACGGTTCACTACAAAAATGCCTCGGGCGTTCGCGTGGTCTGCTCGGATTGCCACGTGCCCAGGGATTGGGGACGGAAGTTAGTTCGCAAGATAAAGGCTAGTAGTGAGGTGTATCACAAGCTCATGGGCACCATCGCCACGCAGGAGAAATTCGACGACAAGAAACTCGAACTCGCCGAGCGGGTTTGGGCTTCGATGGAGGCGTCGGATTCACGCGAGTGCCGGAACTGCCACAGCTATGAAGCCATGCAGTTTAGCGATCAAGGCGATCGGGCGGCAGAAAAAATGGAACACGCACAGGAAAAGGGCGAGACCTGCATCAAATGCCATAAAGGCATTGCTCATAAGTTGCCTGATGATATGGATGACTAGAGAATCCCAGGATCAAGACCACTGTATTACATCACCGGCTAATAGCACAAGTCCTCGATTACCTAAACTATTTGTCTAATGTTGACTACGCGACTCTGATTCGAAACCGGACTCGGTTTTGTCAAACTCAAACACCGGGATAAACCGGGTAATAAAGTAGTAGGTGACAAACGGAGCCATAAATAGTATGGCCGCTGTCAAGAGACCTTCCTTACCAAACATATCCCAGTGAAAGTCCACAAATCCACGTGCGGATTTGGAGATAAGCTGGCCGCCTATGACAACATTAAAGCGCATAAAAAGGACCTGGGCCAACAGCAGGAGGCTACAGACATTGACCAGAAATAACATGCCTCTGCCATTGCCAGCATAAAGTACCGCGTAGCCCAACAGCAAAACCGGAACAGCAGAAAGCCATATGATCTGACCCCATACGTATGAGTTATACAGTGGCCCAAGAATCAGCGGCTGGATTACCGACCACTCGTGTGCATCCTGGTACCAGACATGTACCAACTCGAGCATTTCCAGGCCCCAGTCAAACAGGAAGGCGGCCCATAGTATGACTGCTAGCTTCTTAATCATTGAGTAATCAGGGGACACTCGACATCTCCAATGTATGAACGTGTACATTACGATGAGTACGGCGATTCCGCTGACCACGGCAGACGAAAGAAATATGATGGGTTGAAGTGCCGTTGCCCACCATGAAATAGCCTTAACTGATCCGAAAACGAAGCCCACATAGCCATGTAACAGAACAGCCCAGGGGATTCCGATACCAGCGAGAATGCGGGCAAATTTACGATCCAATTTCGCAGAATCCGGATGGTAGGTAGTTACCCCCAGGGTCAGTACGTACCAGATGAGCCGTTGAATTCCGCTAGTGCTGTTGGCCTTCTCAATGAAATGTTTGCGATAGATCAGCCAGATTTCGAGCATTAATAGAACCAGATACCCGGAATAAATATAGCCGAATATGCTCATGGCCGAGGTCAAATGTGGAGTGAAGTATATTTCGTAAAACCGTTGCGGCTGGCCCAAGTGGACCAACAATGGCATTGCCGCGAACAGCCCGAAGCAAAACGCCGCTACCAGGGCAAAATTTGCCACGGGTTTGAACTGTTTTAAATTCATTACATGATAGAGTGCGGAGACCACGAAAGCGCCAGCGATAAGCCCTGTAAGGTAGGGATAGATAACGATCATTAATGACCACCAAACTTCCTCATTGTTTGGGAATACATAATTCACCAGGGCATTATTGGGAAGGTCGTACATCAGATAACCTCCTTTGGTAAACCAATGTAAAAACAGGTCGGGCCGGTATGCATTGCCGGTTGTAGAACTGTCCAAATACCTTCTTGAAGGATCTGGCTTACCTCGCTATCAGGATCTTTCATATCTCCAAAAATTCTGGCGCCGGTGGGACAAGCTTCAACACAGGCGGGCCGCATCCCTTGTTTCACCCGATGATGACACCAGGTGCATTTATCCGATTTATTAATTTCGTGATTGATGAACCTGGCGCCATAGGGGCAAGCTTGAACGCAATAGGCACACCCCAGGCAATGATCATGATCAACGAGCACGAATCCCTCGGGGGATTTATAAGTTGCACCAACAGGACAGACCTGTACACAGGGTGGATTCTCGCAGTGGTTACACATTTTGGGTACAAAAAAGGCGCGCTTTGCCTTTGCTTTAAGGTCTTCGCTAACCGGTTCGAATCCTTTGGCTCCGCCTTCTGGGGAGTCGACATAGACGCCGCCATCTTCGGTGACGACGTACCTTTCCACCCATGTCCGAGAAGCACCTTCAGGCACGTTGTTTTCTTTGCGGCAAGCGCGCACACAGCCCCCCCAACCAATGCACTTTTCGACATCGATAATATAGGCCCATTGGTGCTCCGCGCTTCTTTGCTTCCACATCCTGGATGTTTCATGGCCTCCGCGTACCCCAGAGGTATATATCATCAAGGCGGTCGCCCCACCTGATACGATCTGTTTTAGAAACACTCTTCGTGACTTTGAGTCTGGCAATGACGAATCTGAATTTATTTTTTTCATTAGGCAAGTCTCATTCTTAGCATCAGTCTCATGGAGTCGGATCATGAGCTTCGTGGCACTTCAGGCACGCCTCACCTTCTTTAAGAGTCGTGTGCTTATCGACCTCATCGGTAAATTGAGGAAACCCCTGCGGTTTACTGATGAGTTCGGCGTGACAGTTAAGACATTGCCACCGGGATTCATTGATGACTTCTGCATCGGCGATCTTTTCCTCGTCACGAACGTGAATCGTCAATGGGCCGTGGCAGCCTTCGCAAGACAGTTTTTTATGCTTTCGCTTCTTCACTTCCTTGACCACATCTATATGGCAGGCCCGGCAAGAGTCGTTTCCGCCGTAAATCATTGGTTTTTTCGCATCTTCGATCAGGGCATCCCCTCGATACCAGACTTCATAGTTCCAGCTGGAAGGCGTTGCGATTTGTCTGATTACCAGGAAAACAATAAAAAAGACTATGAATAGTACCCCGAGGCGGTAGAGATGGGTCAAAGCAGAAGGGTTTTTCATGATTCCGACCTTTTTTAGTTTTATTTTCTTTGCTTAACTGCCCCTGATCAGCCTGGTGATCAGGGGCTAGTAACCATCTGTTTTCTACTACTTTTCCTTGGGAAGTGTCTTAATGTGGGTCAGCAGATCAACAATTACCTGACGATCCAGCGCTCGCAGTGCTGGCATTTTCTCGTCGGGCTGTCCGTTCAGGATCTTGTGCATCACTTCCTGGGGATTTCCCATTTGTTTACCCAGAGTTTTTTCCATATCTTTGGGGTAACTACCATCCTTCCGATGACATCCAATACAGATAGTATTGAAATAAGCTGCGCCCTGAGCGGCATTGCCACCCTTGGGTGCCTTGGAGGCATAATCGATATATTTGCTCATATCGACCTGACCTTTGGAGACGAACAAGGCTAGATCATGGAAATCTTCCTCTTCCATTTTGCCAGCATATGCGTGGGTACTGTTTTTCAGTACGCCGATGATTTTAGCTGGATCTGCACCGATCATACCGTCAATTCCCTTGATACCAGTAGAATGCTTACCCGATGAGTAGCCTCCATTTGCACCTTTGTAATCCCAGCCATGACATTCCTTGCAGCGCCAGTTAGCGCCAGGTTTGCTAGCGTATTTCTTGTCTGCAGGATAGGATGGATGTGACTGCTTGGGTGCATCTACACCGATTACTTTATACCACTTGTCATACAGCTTGCCGCCCCTGGCTATCGATGATTCTTCCTCGGCCTGAACTGGAACTGCTATCGAAAAGGCAACCAGTCCAGCCGTGATAAGGGTGCCCAGACCCTTTGCGAGATTACGTCTCTTCATGTCATTTCTCCTTAATTACTAAAAAGTTAGATGTCACTAAAAACAAAATTCTGAAACTTACAAATACACATTAGGCCAATTGATTCCTACAGCCTTGATATGGATCAAGTTTGTGGGGTATTAGAGTTGTATAGGGTGAGGGTTTGAGCATAAGCCCACAGATGAAGCGGCAGGCCTCTCCCCGGGGACCGGAGGTGAAACTGCTAACTAAAAATCGATTTCAGTCCAAAGGGGCTGGTGGTCAGAGCCCTGTGCCTGTTCATCAACCCGGCAATTTTGAATTTGATGCCTGAGTGATGTACTCACAAAGCAATAGTCAAAACGCACAGGTTTACCAAAATGATTACAGGTATCGCCAGCCATGGTTTCGTGGCCGCACTGCGTCCAGGCATCGACGAATCCTGCGGGATTACTTATACGGCCACCATAGTCACTTACCGGTCCCACCAGGCGGATGTATTCATCCGAATCGGGTTGAGAGTTAAAATCTCCCATTAATATTGCATTCGCGGCAACGGTTTGATCGCCGACACCATCCTCCCAGTCCATGCCCTCTAAATCGCCCGAAACCGAAAAGCCCTCGTGTGCCGCATCCCTGTGTATCTCCAGTAAACGATCTATCTGTGGAATACGGGTTTGTGCGGATAAATGGGTCAGGTGGATCGAATAAATACGCAGTAGTTGTTTACCGCATAAAATAGTGGCCTCGATCGCCGAACGTTGCAGACTTAAGGGTCCGGTACTGCCGTACTTCGGCAGTAAATGGTGGCGCGATGAAATAATCGGGAATCGGCTCAGTACCAGGTTGCCAAACTGTCGCCGTATACCTTTATTTTCGGTTGAACTGGTATCGGCGTGCAAGTCGACCCCGGCGCCAAAAACCCAGAAATAGTCGGGCATGGCGGTAGTGATCCGTTCAACCTGGTCGGCGTAGTCAGTGCGCGGCCAGAATCGATCCAGTTCCTGCAATGCGATAATATCTGCACCTTCGATTTCTTCGAGAATGCGGCCGATATCAACCCTGTCGTCCTTGCCCTTGCCGTATTGAATGTTATAGCTTAATAATTTCATGGTTTTATCCAAAGACACGATGGGCAAATTTTTTCACTTCGTCGAGGTCATTGCTGCGCTTCATCGGCGGCAGGCTTTCGAGTAAATTTTGACCATAGGATTTACTATTCAATCGATTGTCGCAGAGCATTACAATACCCCTGTCATTAACATCCCTGATGAGGCGCCCTACTCCCTGTCTCAGGCTAATCGTCGCTTCCGGAATTTGCACATCCATAAATGCATTGCCGCCATCCTGGTTAGCCAGCTGCAGCCGTTTGCGGTAGACAGGATCCTGTGGTGACTTGAATGGCAGCTTGTCGATGATAACACAGCGTAATCGGTCGCCCTTGACATCGACACCTTCCCAGAAGCTGCTGGTACCGAGCAGCACTGGATGGCTGGCCTGCAGGTATTGATGCAACAGCTCGCTACGTTGAAGATCGTCACCCTGTACAAACAACGGATTTTTTAACCGGGATCGCAGGTAATCCGCCGTCCAGTTCAGCATACGGTAGCTGGTAAATAGTATAAAGCAGTAACCCTGGCAAGCCACGATTAGCTCGCAGCAAAGCTCGCCAAATGCCCTGGCGTACTGGGTGTCTGAGGGATCGGGCAAATGGTCAGGGATGTATAACAGCGCCTGCTTTTGATAGTCAAAAGGACTCTCGAAGCTCTGTGCCGATATATCGTCTATTCCAAGTCTCTGTCCATAGTACCTGAACGACTGCTGTGAACTTAGGGTGGCCGAGGTAAAGAACACCGAGTCGCAGGACGAGGCCTCGAGTTTTTCTCGAAATGCTTGCGAAACCTCAAGCGGTGACAGGATTAGGCGAAAATTGCGTTCACTGTATTCGTACCAGCTAACCTGGTTATCTTCCGGGTCGAGGAATTGCTTGAGCTGCAGGTCAATGTTCTCAAGACGCCGATAACAACTTGCCAATTCCTTGCCTCGACTGACAAGCGTATCGAGTATCGCTAATAAATCGCTAATCGACGACTGTAGTTCGCCAAGTGATTGCTGGATGGGTGGTGCGTACTGGACTCGCTGCCATTCCGCTTTTTGCGGGAACTGTCCCAGGCTTAGACGGAAATCAGCGGCCGACTTGTTTAAGCAGTCACTGGGCCCATCCAGTTGTTTCGAATCCGCTGCCTCGGCTACTTCGGCTTCGATAATATCCTTACATAAATTTTCTAATTGGCGCATGCTCAGGGTACTGCCGAAAAAATGGCTGGCAATATCTGGTAGCTGGTGAGCTTCGTCAAATATCAGAACCTCGGTTTCGGGTAAAATTTCACCAAAACCGTCTTGTTTCAGCGCCAGGTCGGAAAAGTAAAGATGATGATTTACTACCACTACATCCGCATCCATCGCTTTCTTTCGTGCCTTGACGACGAAACAACGGTCAAAATCCGGACATTCATTGCCCAGACAGTTATCGGCACTCGAGGTTGCGTAAAACCAGAGCCGATCATTTTCCGGAATATTGGAAAACTCGCTGATGTCTCCACTATCACTTTTGTTTGCCCAGTCAGACAGGGTTGCAAACAGTGACGCCATGCTCCGACCCTGGAATTGTTTCTGCTGTCGAAATTTTTCTACACGATAAACACAGCAGTAATTGCTGCGGCCTTTTAACAGGGCTAATTTTTTGGCATTGACAATGACCTTGTTAATCAGCGGAATATCTTTGTAATACAACTGGTCCTGTAGATTCTTGGTACCCGTCGATATCACTGCCTTTTTGTCGCTGAGGAATACGGGAACCAGGTAAGCGAATGATTTGCCGATACCAGTGCTTGCTTCTATGATTTGACTTTCGCCATTAGCGATAGCCTCAGCGATTAAGTGGGACATGGCTAACTGGCTGTGACGGGGTTTAAAGTCCTCGATCTGTTCCCGAATAGCACCCTCAGCACCCAATACCGCATCGACATCCAGTTCACTTGCAAGATTCGACAAGTTTAACCTTCCTGGCATTGCGACATCAGTGTTGCATTGGCATCGTCGAGATCGTCCAGATCGG
>JBGUEB010000085.1:0-12759 GCA_041821565.1 Gammaproteobacteria bacterium
GCTCATCGTTAACCTGAAGAGGAAACGATGGTACAGCCACTCTGTATGACTGATGATTTCGTTTGGATAACGAAATCGTTTATAGGTTTTCATCGAGTAATTGTATAATTCGGCCTGTTAAGTTGACAGTACCACTGAGTGGCAAGCAGGGGATAATAATGACTGGCGAAGTGAATCAGGCGAATGCAGCGGATCCTGCGACCAGACCGAAAAAGAAGCAATGGTATTATCACCCTGAACTGCCGATTCAGGTTTCACCTTTGTTTTGCCGGCCTTTCAATGTACAGGCTGTTGCCAAATGGTTTCTTCATTCCTGGTTTCCATTAACCGAGCGATTAATCATCCTCCTGTTGGCGTTGATATCCTGGTTTTTTTTCCTTCCCGCACTTATCCGTTGTACCGAATTCAGGCTCGACTGGATCGCGGAAATCTTTATCAGAAATCTGATTCTGATAATGCTGGTAGCCGGTGGGCTGCACCTGTATTTATATGTTTATAAAAAGCAGGGCGATGCGCGTCATTACGATGCCAGGCCGCTTGCCGAGAGCAGTCGTGTATTTACCTTTAACAACCAGGTGCTGGACAACATGTTCTGGAGTTGTGTCAGTGGCGTGACTATCTGGACGGCCTATGAAGTATTGATGATGTGGGCACTGGCCAACGGTTATGCACCGATGTTATCCGGGCCCGCATTTTTTATATGGACGATATTGCTGATATTCCTGATTCCGATCTGGGAAACCTTTTACTTTTTCCTGATCCATCGACTGTTGCACTGGCCTCCACTGTATCGACGCGTGCATTACCTGCACCATCGAAATACCAATGTCGGTCCCTGGTCGGGCATGTCGATGCATCCGGTCGAACACGTCATTTACCTGGGTACGGTATTGATCCACTGGGTGATACCGGCTAATCCGCTCATTATTATCTTTCATCTGCAGTACTACACGCTATCTGCAGCGACCACGCATGCTGGATACGAAGGTATCGAAATCGACGGTAAAAACTGGCTAAAGTTAGGGACTTTTCATCATCAGATGCATCACCGCTTTTTTGAGTGCAATTATGGCGGGCTCGAAATCCCCTGGGACAAGTGGATCGGTGCCTTCCATGATGGTACACCGGAATCACATCAGGAATTTTTGCAAAAACGGAAACTGAAGGCGCAGCAGGCTAATGCCTAAATTGACGGTTAAACTGTACAATTCGGCTTGTTAAGTTGACAGTACCCCCTTACTGGCCGTTTTGTGCATACGACTTGAATATGTGCATACGACTTGAAACACGATCCAGGAGCCAGCATGAATGATATTCACCCGTTTCGTATCGACGTCGCCGATGCAACGCTCCAACACATTCGTAACCGCGTGGCGCAGTTTCCCTGGCACGAAATGCCGGATGACGGCGGTTGGGACTATGGCACCAACCTCGATTACCTGCGAGAATTCTGCGCATACTGGGTCGATGAATACGACTGGCGCAAACACGAGGCCGAACTCAATCGCTTTGCCCATTACCGGGCCGGGGTCGACGGTATCGATCTGCACTTTATTCACGAACCAGGCAGCGGGCCGGCGCCGTTACCATTGATCATTTCGCATGGCTGGCCGGGATCGGTGGTCGAATTCGTCGATATTATCGAGCCACTCGCGCATCCTGAACGCTTTGGTGGCAGTGTCGACGATGCTTTCGAGGTCATTGCACCATCCCTGCCAGGCTTCGGTTTTTCAGGCAGGCCTCCGCGCCCTTACGGACCGCGCAAGATGGCTGAGCTGTTGCATAAGCTGATGAGCGACGTGCTCGGATTTGACAGTTATCTCGCACAGGGTGGTGATTGGGGTGGGGCTATTTCATCCTGGCTTGGCTTCGACCACGCGCCGGCCTGTCGCGCGATCCATATCAATATCATGACCATGCGCCACCCCGATGGTCCGCAGGGAGCGGCGGAGCAGGCCTGGGCTGAGCAATTCGAGCGCGACCAGGTGATGCTGGATGGTTACCGCACGCAGCAGGCGACTCGGCCGCAGACGCTGAGTTACGCGATGATGGACAGTCCGGTCGGTGTCGCCGCATGGCTACTGGAGAAGTTCCACGACTGGTCTGATATCGATGGCGATGACATAGAGAGCGTACACAGCAGGGATTCGTTGCTGACCAATATCATGGTGTATCTGGTTACCGGCACCTTCAATACGGCGTCGTGGATTTACTACGGCCGGCGCGAGGAGGGCGGGCGTATCCTGTCGCCCGAAGGCAAACGCGTCGAGGTGCCGACTGGGGTGGCGCTATTCCCGGCTGAAATGCTGGCCTGGCCACCGCGCTCTTATGTCGAACGTGTTTACAACATCACCCACTGGAGCGAAATGCCGCGCGGTGGGCACTTCGCCGCACTGGAGCAGCCAGCGTTACTGATCGAGGACCTGCGCAGTTTCGCGCGCGGCCTGCGTTAAAGGACTGGACTCTGCGGCTGAGTGCGCGAGGTAAAATGGGGGCTGATCGGCATACACTGCCGCGAAAATGCAGACGCTCCGAACACTTCTCCGCCGACTCCGCTAACTCACTGCCAGGTATAGCGGTTATGCTTCCGGGCCCTAATTTCCACTTGTATTAAGATTCAATTCTAAGTATTGTCACTCGTCGGCAAAAATATGGGCGGTATCCTGCTTGAAAGACCAATACTATTCAGGGCAGCCTGTGACATAAGAGCCGAAGGGGTTCAAAAATTATAAATTAAAATAATCCCGATTCGAAAATAGACAATATCTAAAACTTGTATATAAATGAGGAGAGCAAATGAAAAAATTAATTAGTTTTACCATAGGATGCATTGTTGCTGTTAACTTAGGTATGTCAGTTGCATATGCAGCAGCCGATGAAGTTAGAATTGCGTTCTTTTTGGAATGGGCAACACCAAACCAGGAAGCAAAAGTTAAAAACGCTTTCGATAAAGCCTTCGGTGTCCCTGTTAAATGGACTAACTTCGCGACCGGTGTTGAAATGACCGAGGCTATGCTTTCAGGTGATATCGACATCTCATACTCACAGGGTATGGCACCGTTTGTAAATGCTGTTAACGCTAAAGCTCCAATCAAAATGGTAGAAATTGCGGTTACTTACGGTATGGGTGGTACCACTTGCGTCGTTGACAAAAGTATTTCAAAGGCAAATGCAAGTGACCTGGAAGGTATGAAAGCTGCCGTTCCACTTGGAACAATGGCTGACTATGTTTACCAGGAAATGATGAAAGTCCTCGGTGTTGATGCATCAAAAATCCAGGTTGTTGATATGGAACCAGCAGATGGAGCAATTGCTCTAATTGATGGTAACGTTTCTATGGCTTGTATGTTTGGTAAAAACTCTATTGATAAAGGTTTGGAAGGTGGTCAGCTATTAATGACTGTAAAAGAAGCCTATGACGCCGGTATCACTGGAATTGATATTACTTCCGTTACCGATAAGTTCGCAAAAGAAAATCCGGAAATGGTTAGAACTTTCATAGAAGTTAACCAGGAGTACAATGCTAAGTTTGTCGCTGGTAAGTCTGACATGGGTGCTATTGCCAAGGACGCTGGTATGACTATGGATAGAACTAAAAACCAGATGTCAGGTTTTGGTTTCCCAACGGTCAGTGAACAAAAAGCCCAGTATTTCAATAAAGATGGAAAAATTATAAACCTTCTGGATTACATGGGCAAAATGTTTTCTACGGCTGAAAACCCGGCTCTAAAAGACTATTCGAAAGTCGTTGATCCTTCTTTCTTAGATAGCATGTAAAGAAACTGGTATAAAAGAAACAAATAGGCGCCAATTTATCACTGGCGCCTTTTTTTTATGCGGTAAATAAACCAATTATGAGCGATTTAGTTTCTCAAGATCTCAATATGATTTTCCCCTCTATTAAAGGGGAAACTGTGCAAGCGCTAAAAGATGTGAACTTCACGCTCAAGCAAGGCGAGTTGTTAGCAGTTTTAGGCCCTTCGGGATGCGGGAAAACCACGCTATTAAATATTGCTGCCGGCTTTTTAAGACCTACTTCTGGAATAATTAGCCTGGGCGGAAAAGAAATTAATGGCCCTGGTGTTGAAAGAGGCATGGTGTTTCAACAAGGCGCTTTGTTCGAATGGTTAACCGTTGCTGAAAACGTAAACTTTGGTTTGCGCATGAAAAAAGAAGACCCAGTTGAAACTGCAGAAAAAGTTGAAGAATGGCTGGATATTGTCGGACTAAGTGGGTTTGGTAAAACACCCACTTATCAACTGTCTGGTGGTATGCAACAAAGAGTGGCCCTTGCGAGATGCCTGATCAATAATCCTGATCTGATTTTAATGGATGAACCATTAGGCGCACTTGATGCATTAACCAGGGAAAAAATGCAGTCTCTAGTTTTAAAAATATGGAAGGAAACCGGGAAAACAATCGTTCTCATTACTCACTCGGTTGAGGAAGCCTTATTGTTAGGTGAACGATTATTCGTAATGGCGCCAAGACCTGGGCGTATACATAAGGAGTACCAGCTTCCTTTTGCCTCGATGGGATTAACAGAGGATTTAAGGACCATTAAAAATGATAAGGAATTTATATCCAAGAGAGAGGAAATCCTGACAATGATCTGGGATATGGAGGAAGAAATAATGGGTAAGGAAAACTAAAGTGGTTACAGGATTCATCACCATTTTACTTATCCTGGCCCTTATAGGTTCGGTTTATTACGAATCCAGATTAGTAAAAACTGAAAAAATCGATGCAGTATTTGGAGACCCGGATAGAGCCAAAGGCGGTGTTCACTGGATAATCGCCGGATCTAGTACCATTTTATTATTGTGGTTGTTTTTTTCCTGGGACGTTGCAAAGTCTTTTTACCCAGACTCTGCCAATGAATTGTGTCAGGTTGCTAAAGTAAGAGAGTCATTGGTTGGTATAAAATATATTTTCCCAATAGACGAAAGACAATTTAAAAGTACATCTGTGATTGATCGTGAAACAGCAATCATCAATGATTACAGAAAAATAATTCAAAACTCAAATATAGATGACTCGGATAAAGATAAATTAATTAGCTTACTCAATGAAGTCGAGTTAATGATTGCCACTTTAACCAATGAGGAATATTTAGAGCCGGATGTTAAAAACAAAGTAAAAAATATTGCGCACAGAATAACCCGGTTAAAGGAAGATTTTGTAACAGAAAACTATCCGCCGATAAAAAGCAATGCAGAAGAAAATGAACGAATTGAATTATTAAAAAATCAAACATCATGGGGAGAAACCGGGATGGAAGTCCCTCCTCTTCCAGAAACTAAAACTGGTTTAAAATTTGATGCGGCAGCTAAGGAACTAAACTTAATTAGCGAAGAATTTTTTGAAATTGAAAACAAGAATCCAGTATATCTTGCACAATATGAAAAAATTAAGAGCGCAATAAAAAGTTTTAAGAATAGTTTAAATGACGATCAGGAATTAGAAAAAGACTATATCAGGCAAGTTAGCAAAATTGCCGGCAGGCTTTCGAGAGGTAAAATATTTCCACCAGATACATTAGATTCTGTCCAACAATCAATACTCGATTTTGACGAAGCTCAAAGGCAGGAACAGGGTGGTATAAGCGTAGTTGATGCTTTGTTGTTCCCCGGAGGAACTATAGTTGCAAGTGGAGATGCTTGCAGTGAGCAGGGACCAGGCAGATGGTTACCAAAACCGTCTGACACATTTAGGGTTTTTGCAAAACTTTTAAAACCGAGTGAAGGATATAAAAATGTTCCGCTCATTTGGTATGAAATGATGGGAGTAAACCAGGTAGTTGGATTTGTAACGCCTGACTGGATAGCAGACATAATTCCCGGAAAATACCCTGTTCACAGTTCAGATGGAACAGTTGAATCTAATCTAAAAAGCACGGTTTTAGATATCGCAACTGGGAACTTCGAGGCTTTTGCAATCCCCATTCCCTCGGGTCATATCTGGGATTCTTTTTTAAGAGTAATATTAGGCTTGGGCCTGGGTATTATATGTGGTGTCCCGTTAGGATTGTTTATGGGGTTATCAAGATTCGCAGCCGGTTATTTTGATCCAATCGTAGAACTATACCGGCCTGTTCCTCCACTTGCCTGGGCGCCTTTAATTATTACCATATTTGGAATAGATAATTCTGGAAAAATATTCCTGTTGTTTATGGTTTCTTTTGCAATCATGGTTATATCAGCAAGAGCGGGGGCATCAGGAACACAATTATCGAAAATACACGCAGCTCATTCATTGGGCGCTTCGAGATGGCAGATACTAAGAGAAGTAATATTACCAAATTCACTACCTGAAATATTAACAGGAGTCAGGGTTGCAATTGGTGTTTGCTGGGGAACCCTGGTTGCTGCAGAATTTTTAGCGGGAACAACGGGTATTGGATTCGTTGAAAACGTTGCAAGAAAATATTCGCAATACGAAGTTATCTGGATCACGATATTTGTAATGGGAATGCTGGGTCTTTTATTTGATATTGGCATGAGAAAAATAATCCGAAAAACTATTCCATGGCGTGGCAAAGGTTAATAGTATTATTAATAAAGTGAAGCAGCTCACATACCGAGGCGTCTAAAACTCACTTCATATTACCCCTCATTGACATGGTCTCGTTCGAACTGACCGTATCCCTTGATTTGAGCCATGTCTGATGTGGGATTTTCCTATAATTCTGACCCAGGAAGATCCCAAAATGAAGCGAAAGCATTATTTCCCCGAACTCCTTTGGCCCGATTTATCGGCGATTTTCGAATAATCGGGGTACATGCAACAGCCAGTCCAGTCGATAAGGGGGTCGGAGTTTTGTCGTTCCGCAGGCATCAAGCTAGAACAGGCAGGAGATTACCGTTATGGGGTTGAATTATAGAAGATTTGGTAATGGCCCCGTGCTGGTTTTGCAGCACGGTTTTTTAGGTGGTTCAGGTTATTTTGCGCCGCTGATGACAACCCTTGGCCATACCAATGATATCGTCGCGCCTGACTTACCCGGGTTTGCGTATAGCGCGAACGAGGCTGTGGCCGAGTCGATAGAGGCATATTCTCGTGCCCAGGTAGAACTGTTGGATTCACTCGAGATAGACAAATTTTCGATTCTGGGTCATTCGATGGGTGGAATGATTTCACTGCAGACAGCACTGGATAATCCTGACAGAGTTGAAAAGCTCATTCTCTATGCCACAGCTAGTTCGGGGGAGCTCCCCGAAAGGTTTGAATCCTTCGATGAAACACTGGAGAAAGTCAAAACACAGGGCGTAAAAAAAGTGGCAGAAAATGTCGTGGCCAGCTGGTTTTATCGACGTCAGCAAGACCCGATGTACCCGCTTTGTATGGAGTCAGCGGAAGCTGCGACCAGCGATGCAGTATCAGCCAGCCTGAAGGCTTTTTCACACTGGAATGTAACCCACAGGCTGTCTGAACTAGACATGCCGACGCTTGTGATTGCCGGCGACAAAGATCGTTCTTACCATCTTAGCGGCATCATCGAGCTGGCGAGAAATATTAAACACGCGCAATTGTGTGTACTACCACAGTGTGCACACTGCGCACACCTGGAAAAGCCTACTGTTTTCAGTTCGATAATTCAGGAGTTCATGATTTACAAACAAGGCGGTAACCCGACTCCTGGCTAATATTCCTAACACCAGGGGATCGTTCCGGAATTTCGTTACTGCCAAACTTAGCTCGATAAAGCAAAAATGGTACTGTCAACTATCGGTTGCTGAGAAATCGATCATTTCAAATGTGGCAGCAGGTGACGTTCGCCTGTTGAAAAGGAACCTGCCTATGAGTGCAGCCTATTTTACCAACATTGGTTAACTTGACAGTACCGTTTTTCTCACTTAAATCTGTATCAGATATATCGATTGACCAGGTTTTCCAGCTGCTCCTGGCGGCCCGAGCTGGGTTGGGGCTCTATCTGTTCCGCCAGTACCCTGTCCGATATCTCGGACATGGATAATTCACCCTTGAGAATGGCCTGACCAAATTCACCCGACCAGCCAGCGTAGCGCTCCTGTTTAAGCTGTTCCAGCATATCAGTCTCGAGCATTTTCTCAGCAATCAGCAAGGCCCGGGCACAGACATCCATACCACCAACATGAGCATGGAACAAGTCGCTGGGATCGATCGATTGCCGACGTAGTTTTGCATCGAAGTTAACCCCACCGGTGGTAAAGCCGCCACTGCGGAAAATGATGTACATGGCCATCGCCACTTCGCTGATGTTATTGGGAAACTGGTCTGTGTCCCAGCCATTTTGCGGATCGCCTCGATTCATATCGATGCTGCCGAACAGACCATTGGCAGTCGCATAAGAGAGCTCGTGCTCGAAACTGTGTCCCGCCAGGGTTGCGTGATTGGCCTCAATATTGACCTTTATTTCACCTTCCAGCCCGTAACGCTGTAAAAACCCGTCGACCGTGGCAGTGTCGTAATCGTACTGGTGCTTAGTCGGTTCCTGTGGTTTAGGTTCGATTAATATTGTGCCGCTAAAGCCGATTTTATGCTTGTGCTCCACCACCAGGTTGAG
Organism: Gammaproteobacteria bacterium; assembly: GCA_041821565.1. Classification (GTDB taxonomy): domain Bacteria; phylum Pseudomonadota; class Gammaproteobacteria. The sequence continues at coordinate 8,546 of JBGUEB010000085.1, forward strand.
GAACCGTCCCAATTGCTCGGTTTCGTGTTTGAGGTCGGTATTGAGCAGTGTATCGTAGCCCTCTCGCCCTCCCCAAAGCACATAGTTTTCTCCATTCAAGCGATGCGTAATCTCTAGCACGTGACGCACCTGCGCTGCCGCGTAGGCAAAAATTTCTGGGTCTGGGTTGGTTGCGGCGCCCGACATATAGCGATGGTGACTGAACAGGTTGGCAGTCCCCCACAAAAGCTTTACTCCAGTTCGTTCCATTTGCCCTTGCATTTGCTCAACGATACGTTCCAGGTTAGCGTTACTTTGCGCGAGGTTTTCACCCTCCGGAGCGACGTCACGGTCATGAAAGCAGAAATAGGGAACGCCGAGTTTTTCAAAAAACTCGAACGCCACGGCTAGCTTCAGCTCGGCCTGTAGAATAGGATCACCCGATTCGAACCAGGGACGCATCAGTGTTTGTCCACCGAACGCGTCGTTACCCTGCCAACAGAAACTATGCCAGTAACAGGCGGCAAAACGCAGTTGCTCGGCCATCGATTTGCCCAGTACCTGGCGTTCAGGGTCGTACCATCTAAACGCCAGCGCTGAATCGGAATCGAGTCCCTGGTAGCTGATTTTTTCAATCTCCGGAAAAAAAGGATTCATGAGCTTTTCCTCAAATTTTGTTTGTCGACGGCAACGGTTTTCGCCGCCGCCTGGTTATTTGTGAAACTATCCCTAAGCGCAATGTAAAGTCCACGATAGCGGGCAAGCTGCCCGTTATAGTGGTCCAGCCACTGCTCATTGGGTAATTGGGTATGTGTAATGGCAGGCGCGGTGCAAACCTTTGCAGCAGATTCGCCGGTTCTCGCCAGGCGTGCCAGGCGGCTGGCACCAAATGCCGGGCCGTATTCGCCGTCTGCCAGATAGTCGAGCGGACGATTCAGCACACTGGCCAGTATCTCTCCCCACAGCTGACTACGCGAGCCTCCACCGATAACCGCGGTACGGCCAATATTGGCACCACCCTGAAGCAGGGCCTGTTGTGCATCGGCAAAAGCAAAAGCAACACCTTCAAGGACGCTACGGCCAAGTTCCGCGCGCGTGGTTTCATGGCTGAGACCAAAGAATACACCCCTCGCATTAGGGTCATTATGGGGTGTACGTTCGCCGCATAAATAAGGTAGAAACAATGTCGTCGCGGGTTTCGGCTGCAACGCGCTAATCTCGTCTATCAATTTGTCGACACTGATTGCTCCAGTTAATTTTGCTACCCAATCAAGGCAGCTGGCGGCGCTAAGTGTGACACCCATCTGATGCCAGGTATTGGGTAAGGCATGGCAAAAAGCGTGCATGCCGCGATCAGGATTGGGGCTAAATGCGGCATTGGCGACAAAGTAAACACCCGAGGTTCCCAGCGAGATAAACGACTGCCCCGCCTGCACCGCGCCTATACCAACCGCGCCGCAGGCATTGTCGCCACCGCCACCAGCGATTGCGATGCCCGCGGGTAAACTTAGTATTTGCGCTGCCTCGGCAGACAGCCCTGCACTCGCTTCGCTACCCTCGTACAGGTCGGGCATCTGTGTCAACTGTAAACCGCAGGCCTCGAGCATTGTCGGCGACCATTTGCGCTTGCCGACATCTAGCCACAGGGTACCCGCGGCGTCAGACATGTCTGAACCGAAGCTGCCACTCAGGCGATAGCGAATATAATCTTTCGGCAGCAGAACCTTGTGAATTTGCTGGAATATTTGCGGCTCGTGCTCAGCGATCCAGAGCAGCTTGGGTGCGGTAAACCCAGGCATGGCCATGTTACCGGTAATTTTCCTGAGCTCCGGCACACGTTCTTCCAGGCTTTGGCATTGGGCCCCACAGCGGCCGTCATTCCACAGAATCGCCGGGCGTAATACCTGGCCGTTACGGCCCAGTAATGTGGCGCCGTGCATCTGACCAGATAAACCTATTGCCTGGACATTGTTAAGACCGGTAGGGCAGGATTTATCCAGTTCCCTAATCACGTCAATGCAGGCTTGCCACCAACTTTCAGGGTCCTGTTCAGACCAGTCGGGTTGTGGGCGCGAGACCGCCAGGGGCGCGTTCGCCTGAGCCACGAGTTGCTGAAACTCGTTAACCAGGACGGCTTTTACACCCGATGTACCTATATCTAGTCCAAGGAACATGCGACCTTCTCCGTCGGCGGTAAGTGGGCGCCCCTTTAGAGGGACGGAATATGGGTAAGCTTGATTAAAATGGAGGCTGCCCGGAATTTGCCGGGCAGCCTGATTCTGCCGGTCTAGAAGGCAGCCTTGGGGTAGTAAAATTTATCGGCATTGCCCTTGACTACTAAATCGGCACCGATGATTACACGAGACGGGGTGTGGTAGAGGTTACCCACGGTTTCACCCTTGACACCGGCCACTGCCAGTACTACACCTGAAGCTACCATGGATGGGTTATAGGTAACCGTGGCACGGACGACAGGATCATTTTCCATGATCATCTTGATGATGTCTTTTGAGCCAGCACCACCGAGTACGGTTTTGATCTCGGTACGGCCAGATTCTTTAATCGCCTGCATGACGCCTTTCAGCATGTCGTCATCCTGGCACCAGACAGCATCGATGTTGGGATGTTTTTGCAGAAAATTCTCCATTACCGCGAGAGCCTTCTGGGTTGACCAGTCAGCTGGCTGGGAATCGAGCACCTTGATTCCAGGATATCTGGCGATAACTTCATTGAATGCGTCGACCCGCTGCTTGTTAATCGGAATCTGCATGCCTTCAATTACTACAACATCACCCTTGCCATCCATTTCAGTTGCAAGCCATTCCGCTCCGACTCTACCGAGGCCAGGATTGTCTCCGGCGACGAAAATATTTTGTGCGGGAGTTGCCAGTTCGCGATCCACGACAACGGTGTATATGCCAGCGGCATAGGCTTCTTCAATTACTTTCTGCAATGTCGCCGGGTTGTGGGGCAATATAACAAGTGCATTGATACCCTTGATCATCAAGTCCTCGACGTCACCTACTTGCTTAGTGCCCGAGCTGGCGGCGACAACAAAGAACTCAACATCCTTTTCTTTCGCGCTTATATCCTCGACTGCTTTGTTGGCCCACCATAACAGGCCCGCTGTCCAGCCGTGATCAGCAGCAGGAACGCTAACGCCGATTTTATATTTAGCGGCATGCGAGACGCCGGTAAACGCAAACAATAGTGCGCAGATAATGAGTGACTTTGACAAGCCAATGCTTTGTTTCGATGTAATTCTAAAGTTCATGATAGTAATTTCCAGTTGTGGTTTAAAGAAACGGTGTTCAGCGGTTGTTTTTAAATTGAACCAGTACCGCAGTAAGAATCACTGCGCCTTTTACCGTGCCCTGTAGATACGGGGATACCCCCAAGAGATTCAGCATATTGTTGATTATGCCGAGAATGATCGCGCCAACGACCGTGCCCCAGATCAAGCCCTTGCCTCCAGAGAGGGAAGTGCCGCCGATGACAACAGCCGCAATCGCGTCCAATTCGTAGAATAAACCGCTGTCGCCCGGACTCACGGAGTTCAATCGTGACGACAGCATGATGGCGGAAATACCCACCGTTACGCCACCGATCACGTATGTCCAGAAGGTCACCAGGCGCACCTTGATCGCAGAGTATGAAGCGACCACGGGATTGGATCCGACCGCACAGACGTGCCTGCCGAATGCGGTATTGTTTAGCAGGATATGGAAAAATACCGCGAGTAATAAGAAAACCCAGACAGGAATGGGAATGGAGAGAAAATAACCGCCTCCTATGTCTGGATAATGAGGATTTTGCGATACAACTTCGCCGGCATCACTGAAATAGAGCGTCAACGAACGGAATATGGACATGGTTGCCAGGGTTGCGACAAAAGCGGCGATTTTGCCTCGAGTTATCAGTAGGCCGTTAACAGCACCCATTAGTCCGCCGAGTATGACTGCGGCACCGATGCCGACGAAAACGGCAGTCCAGCCGTCACCGCCTATTGTGTTTATCAGGGTAACCGTGATTACCCCGACTAGTGCCACCATTGACCCTACCGACAGGTCAATACCACCAGCGATGATCACGAAAGTCATTCCCAGGGCTATTATCCCGGTGTAGGAAACCTGTCTTAAGACGTTAGTGAGATTTCGTAGCACCAGGAAATGCTCACTCAGCAAGGCGCTGATAATGATCAGAACAAGCAGTGCGAGCAATGGTGCCAATTTGGA
>JBGUEB010000086.1:0-12709 GCA_041821565.1 Gammaproteobacteria bacterium
GCTGAGGCCAGCGTGGTGAGAAATTATATCGATTGGCTGGTCAGCGTTCCCTGGAAGAAAAAGTCGAAAATTAGACGTGATCTGGCGGCGGCGGAACAGGTGCTCGAGGAAGATCATTATGGGCTCGAAAAGGTCAAGGAGCGTATTCTTGAATATCTCGCCGTGCAGCAACGTGTACAGAAACTCAAGGGCCCGATCCTTTGCCTGGTAGGTCCTCCGGGCGTAGGCAAAACCTCCCTGGGTCGATCGATTGCGCGTGCTACAAATCGCAAGTTTTCACGGATGTCGCTTGGTGGCGTACGTGATGAATCCGAGATTCGCGGGCACAGGCGAACTTATATCGGTTCGATGCCGGGTAAAATTATTCAAAACCTGTCGAGGGTTAAAGTGCGAAACCCACTTTTCCTGCTCGACGAGATCGACAAGATGGCGATGGATTTTCGTGGTGACCCTGCATCCGCCTTACTGGAGGTCCTCGATCCGGAACAAAACCATACCTTTTCCGATCATTACATGGAGGTCGATTTTGATCTCTCGGACGTCATGTTCGTAGCCACTTCGAATAGTATGAATATTCCAGGTCCATTGCTGGATCGCATGGAAGTAATCCGTATTCCTGGTTACACAGAAGATGAAAAACTGAATATAGCAATGAAATATCTGGTGCCCAAACAAATTAAGGAAAATGGTTTGAAGGAAGACGAAATCGTTATCAGGCAAAATGCGATACGTGAAATTATTCAACGATATACGCGCGAATCCGGGGTCAGAAATCTGGAGCGAGAAATATCCAAGATCTGTCGCAAGACGGTTAAGAGCATGCTGCTCGAGCCATCGCTTAAAAAAATTACCGTAACTTCAAACAATATCAGCAAATTCCTGGGTGTTAAACGCTTTCGATTTGGCTCCGCCGAAAACAAAGATCAGGTCGGGCAGGTTACTGGCCTTGCCTGGACCGAGGTCGGTGGTGAATTGCTTACGATTGAATCGGCAGTAGTTGACGGTAAAGGCAAGTTTGTGCAAACCGGGCAACTGGGTGATGTCATGAAAGAGTCTATCCAGGCGGCATTAACGGTAGTACGAAGTCGAGCCCGTGTGCTCGGTGTCAACCCTGACTTCAATGAAAATAAGGATATACATATTCATGTACCTGAAGGTGCGACACCAAAAGATGGTCCGAGTGCGGGTGTCGGCATGTGTACAGCACTGGTTTCGGCACTAACTGAAATTCCGGTAAAAGCTGAAGTAGCAATGACTGGAGAAATCACCCTGCGTGGTGAGGTATTGCCTATTGGTGGATTGAAGGAAAAACTTCTGGCCGCGCATCGGGGCGGAATTACTACCGTGTTAATACCACAGGAAAATGAGAAAGATCTTGTTGAAATTCCCGACAATATCAAAGCCAAACTGAAAATAATTCCAGTTCGCTGGATTGATCAGGTGCTGGAAGTGGCGCTTGCACACCAACCAACACCGTTACCGTCGACACCAGAGCAAGCTGCAAATACACCAAAAGCTAAAGAAAAGGATAAAAAATCGACTGGGGTTAGAGCACATTGATTAAATGAGATAATTAATATGGTAATTTTTCATTTTTTACCTGATTTAGGTTGACCCTCAGAGCTCCTGTTGGTTTAATTCGCAGCTCTGGAGGGATGGACCGGAGATGTGGTAGTCGATCATCTACAGTAAATAATACCAATAAATATAGACTTTTTTGCCTATCCGCAGTGTGGATAGAATTTCTACAACTAAACCAATGGAAAAATGTAATGAATAAATCTGAACTTATTGATGCTGTTTCGAATAAAACTGAAATGAGTAAAGCCGATGCTGCTCGCGCGGTCGATGGTGTTATCGCTACTGTTACTGAAGCGCTGAAATCTGGTGATCAGGTAACCGTTGTTGGCTTTGGCACTTTCCTGGTTCGCCACCGTGAAGCTCGTGCTGGACGTAATCCTCGTACTGGTGAAACCATCCAGATTAAGGCATCAAATGTACCTGCATTTAAGGCTGGCAAAGCCCTGAAAGACGCTGTAAACTAGCGCGCCTTCAGCGACCGGGTGCTTAGCTCAGCTGGGAGAGCATCGCCCTTACAAGGCGAGGGTCGGGGGTTCGATCCCCTCAGCACCCACCATTTTAAATATCAGGAGTGGTAGTTCAGTTGGTTAGAATACCGGCCTGTCACGCCGGGGGTCGCGGGTTCGAGTCCCGTCCACTCCGCCAGTTATAAAAGCGCTACTAGTGGCGCTTTCCCCTGAATTAATCCGCCCCACGTAGTGAATATCTATCATGCTGCAAGCGATAAGAGATAAGACAACCGGCTGGATTGCTTACGCCATTATATTCCTGATCAGCGTTCCATTTGCGCTCTGGGGGGTAAACTCCTACCTCGGTGGCGGCGAAGCGGTAGTTGCTGCTACGGTTAATGGTGAAGATATCAGTGTACGAAACTTTGATACTGCCTATGCCAATTATAGACAGCGACTGGCCAGGGCTTTTGGGGGCACTATCCCGGTAGCATTTGGTGATGAAACCCTACTCAAAAATCAGGTTCTAACCCAGATGATTGAGGAAACTGCGCTGCGTCAATACAGCTTAAAGCAGCAGTATAGTATTAGTAAAAAACAGCTTGGCGAGTTAATTCGTGCGCAGCAGGAATTTCAGATTGATGGTCAGTTCGATCAGTCCATTTATGAGTCCCAGCTCGCTTCAGTGGGATATTCGATCCGGGGTTTTGAACAGGAATTTCGTCAAACTCAAATCATGGGTCAGTTGCAGACCGCAGTCAATGTCACCGCCTTTACGGTGCCTGAACGCAAGAAACAGTTCGCCAGTCTGTCTAGCCAGACACGCAAAATTCGTATCATCACCCGTCCGCTGGATGCTGAAGCCCTCAGCGTTAGCGAGGCAGAAATTGAAGATTACTACGCAAATAATGCAAATCGATATATGACTTCCGAGCAAGTTAAGATCGATTATCTGGAGTTGAACCTGGATAGCATTAAAGCATTAGTCGAGGTCGACGAAGAGCTGGTTCTTGATCGTTATGAACAGGCAAGAGATAGCTACACCGCATCCGAAATTCGAACTGCCAGCCACATTCTGCTCACCGCGGAGGAAGGCGCTTCAGATGAAAACATAGAACAAGTAAGACAGCGCCTTCTGGAGCTGAGAGCGCAGATTATAGAAACTGATGATTTTGCCAGTGTGGCTCGAGAGTTTTCACAGGACCCAGGGTCGTCTGCCGATGGCGGAAATCTGGGTGAAATTGAATCTGGAGTGATGGTTCAACCTTTCGAGGATGCTTTATTTCAAATGCAGGTTGGAGAGTTGAGCGATCCAGTGAGAACAGCTTTTGGCTGGCATTTGATTAAGCTCGATGAGCTAAGAGGCGGTGGGACAAGGGCATTTGAAGAGGTCAGGTTCGAGATCGAAAACGAGATAAAGTCGGAGATGGCGGAAAATCAAATTTTCGATATAGTGGAAAATCTTTCAAACATGGCTTACGAGCAGTCAGAGTCACTGGTACCTGCAGCAGACCAGCTGGGGCTTGAGCTAATGACCTCGGAGTGGTTCGATCGAAACTCGGGTGTTGGTATCGCATTAGAGCCTAAAATCCGCAATACCGCCTTCTCAAATGAAATATTGCGTGAGGGCATAAATAGCGAGGCGATTGAACTCGCGGACAATCGTATCGTATTCCTTCACCTGAATGAGTACCGTCCCGCAGAGCAGATGCCACTGGATGAAGTAAGGCAGGTGATAGTCACGGAGCTGAAAAGGCAAAAGGCCAGAGACGACAATATTCAACTTGGAAAAGAGGCTCTGGAGGTCCTCAGAAACGGTGATAATCTGGACCAGATAGCTGCTGACTGGGGTCTTGAAGTAGTCGACAAAGGCTTTGTTAAAAGAGATAGCCCAGAGCTTGATCGAGAATTATTGCAACTCATATTTTCCATGAGTAAGCCAACATCCGGCCTGGTATTTGAGGGCCTGGCGCAGGGCAACGGAGATTATTCACTGGTGGAATTATCGGGTGTTGTATCAAATGATTGGGAGGTTGATGTCGAGCGCATCGAGGCTTTAACTGCAGCGGGCGCGGCAGTCGAATATCAGTCGGTTTTAAAAGTACTTGCCAGCAGTGCAGATGTCGTCAATACACCACTCAGCGAACTCGAGTAGCTGCACAAGCCTCATTCAACACCTGATTCTAATATCGCAGGGCCTAGAGCATAGCGATTGTAAAACCCGAACCAGATTATTAAGAATCGAGCACACCCATACTGACGATGTTATAACCTGAATCGACGTATATATTTTCCCCGGTAATTCCCGAGGCCAGATCCGAACATAAAAAAGCAGCCGTATTTCCAACTTCTTCAATCGTTACATTACGTCTCAGAGGTGAATTGTGGGCCACTTCGTCGAGGATCTTCTTGAAGCTGCCTATTCCGGCAGATGCCAGGGTCTTAAGAGGGCCCGCAGAAATTGAATTAACACGAATGCCTTCCGGTCCTAGTGCTGCTGCCAGATATCTAACATTTGCTTCCAGGCTTGCCTTGGCAACCCCCATCACGTTGTAATTAGGCAAGGCTCGTTCCGATCCGAGATAAGTCATAGTGATAATTGCGCCATTTGTATTTTGCATCATCGAACGCCCGGCCTTGGCCATTGCGGCCAGGCTATAGGAGCTGATGTCATGGGCTATACGAAACCCCTCGCGATCAAGGTTGTCCAGATAATCGCCATCGAGCGCCTCACGAGGTGCGAATGCCACCGAATGCACCATCGCATCAAGTGAATCCCAATGTTTGCCGAGTTGCTCAAACATGCCAGTAATTTCGTCGTCGATGGAAACATCACAGGGAATCACGATGTCCGAACCAAACTCGGCAGCAAATTTCTCAACCCGGGGTTTGAGTCTATCATTGGCGTAGCTGAATGCTAACTCAGCGCCCTCTCGATGCATCGCCTGCGCGATGCCGTATGCGATTGAACGATTGCTGGCGATGCCAACAATAAGTGCTTTTTTACCGGATAAAAATCCCATGATAAACCCTGAAATAGAAAAATTACTGGAAACCTCGATTGCGTCGATTTCCCTTGCTGTTGTCTTCTCCCGGGAATTCGAAAATGAATTACTCCAGGGTAACTTATTCTCTCAATGTCATAGAAATGATGCAATCACTAAGTTATTAATCATACGGATCAGGATTTCATCGGCAAGGATCAAACCATCGGTAAGGACAGGATTCACCCGGTTAGCATCGAGGACTTTTGCTATGCAGTACAAACCGGATAAAGTTGAAATATACTTATCATAAAAACTGCTATTAAGTGAATGTATATTCCATTTACAAATATAGTATCTGGAAAAATCATTTTTCTGAAATATTTGGCCGGGCTATAGTGAGCGCCCTCGAATTTAATTGGTATGTGACCAATGTATGCTTATAGCCAGCTAGATCAGCAGCTTGTGGACGAAAGAGTGGTCCAGTTTCGCGATCAGACAAAACGCTTTCTGGCGGGCAAGCTGGATGAAGAAGTATTTAAACAATTACGCTTGAGAAATGGCCTGTACCTGCAACGATATGCGCCAATGTTACGGGTCGCGGTTCCTTACGGAGTGTTGAATTCGGCCCAGATGCGTGTACTGGCGGCGATAGCGCGTAAATACGACAGGGGTTATACACACGTCACGACCCGCCAAAATTTTCAGTTCAACTGGCCGTCACTCGAAGCCGTGCCAGACATTCTTGATGATCTTGCTGGCGTGCAAATGCATGCCATCCAGACCAGCGGAAACTGCGTTCGCAATGTCACATCCGATCCCCTTGCCGGTGTAGCAGCGGATGAGATTAGTGATCCCCGTGTCTGGTGTGAACTGATCCGGCAGTGGTCTACGCTGCATCCTGAATTTTCTTTTTTACCGCGTAAATTCAAGTTTGCTGTTACCGGATCCCGGGAAGACCGGGTTGCTGCCCAGGTGCATGATATCGGTTTGCAGGTTCAACAAAACCAGGCGGGGTTAATCGGTTTCAGGGTGCTCGTAGGTGGTGGTATGGGACGGACCCCGGTAATCGGTAAGGTAATCCAGGAATTCTTGCCCGCAACCGATCTGATAAGCTACCTGGAATCAATATTACGCGTCTACAATTTATATGGCAGACGCGATAACCTCTACAAGGCACGAATAAAAATTCTGGTAAATGCGATTGGAATTGATAGTTTTCGCCAGCAGGTTGATTCTGAGTGGCAACAAATACGTGATTCGGAACTCAGGCTGACGGAGGAGCACATCAAGCATGTCAGTGACTCGTTCAGGGTTCTTCGATACCGAAAATTGCCAGCAGTGCACAGCGAGCTAGAGCTGTTGCTGCTCAGTAATCCGGAGTTTGCATCCTGGTATCGTCAAAATACCAGGCAACACCGGCAACCGGGATACCGGGTCGTTTATGTATCACTGAAAGGGCATGGCCAACCGCCCGGGGATATGCAGCATGAGCAAATGGATAAAATTGCTGATTTGGCCGATGCCTTCAGTCTGGGTGAAATTCGAACCACACATACTCAAAATTTGGTGCTTGCTCATGTCCAGCAGGCACAACTTTATGAGCTGTGGCAGGAGTTGCATAAGTCAATACTGGCTACCCCGAACATAAACACTGTTAACGATATGATATGTTGCCCGGGATTAGATTTTTGCAGTCTCGCTAATGCAACCTCTCTGGATGTTTCGAGCGATATTATGAATCGCTTCAGGCAGCTCGACCAACTTTACAATATTGGCGATATCCGCATTAATATATCTGGTTGCATGAACGCCTGTGGACATCATCATGTTGGCCATATCGGATTACTGGGGGTGGATAAGAAGGGTGAGAACTGGTACCAGATCACATTGGGTGGTTCAGCAGGAAATTACACCGCACTTGGAAAAGTGCTGGGTCCGGCGGTCGCCAAGGTTAGTATTGGCCGGGCGGTAGAGCAAATTATCGAAGTCTATATTGAGCAACGGGAAGCGCATGAGTCTTTTCTGCAAACCCTTGATCGGATTGGCCGAAGACCATTCAAGGAGCGAGTTTATGCCATCGTTAATTAGTGACAAAGATCTAATCGAAGATGATTGGCATAGGGCTGATGCCGATAAAAAAATTAGCCCCGGTGATAAGGTAATTGTAAGCCTGGAACAACTTCTGCAACGGGGTGACCAACTCATTACAAAGCACATTGCACTGGGCGTCGAACTAGATCCGGCAGCAGCGGTAGAAGAACTTCTTCCGTTTCTCGATCATTTACAAATCGTGGTTTTGCGTTTCGATAATTTTGCGGATGGTAGAGCATTTAGTCAGGCCCGTTTGCTTAGGGATCGATATGCATACAGGGCAGATATTCGGGCAGTAGGCGATGTCCATTGCGATCAGCTTTCATTTATGCGACGTTGCGGGTTTAATCAGTTTCAGCTAGGTGACAATGAAGATATTGAGTTTGCCTTTAGATCTTTTGGCAATATTTCTCTACATTATCAAAGTGAAATTAAACAGGCTGACAGTGCGCCAGTCGACGCTTAGTCACCGAATAGCTGGCTTAGTTCTTCCGCGACAAAAGGCCTTCCGTTCTTATTCAGGGATGTGCCGATAATGCGTGCCTGTAGCATCAATCTCTGATCTGAACTGCGGACTATATCCTGCAGGAATTCGAAACGTAGTTTGGTCTGCCTTTGCGCATTGCTGCAAACCGTAAACTCGTCGCCACTTTTCAGGGGCTGTCTGTAGTCCAGTTCCGCGCGTATTACAATTAAATGGATACCCCTGGCGGTCACTGCGGCAAAATCAATACCTCGTTCCAGCAGGAATTCGTGTCGCGCGTGTTCCAGGTAATTTTGATATACAGCATTATTCACCACGCCCTGTAAATCGCATTCGTAGTCCCTGACTTTGAAACTGAGTCGGTGTGCGTAGTCCATGAATGTTCGAACCCTGAAATAACAGATAGTTTAGCAAAAAGAGCGCCGTTAAAGGTTCAGGGTATCATACATATTACTTGCCATACCTCGAGGAAATTAAGTTATGCTTGGGTTATTAACCCTGATTGAAGACAAAAGATGAATTTCTCAGATTTCGGTAATCGTTTCGCAGGTTACTCGGGCATCACCCACTTGATGGATGATTTGAACGAGGGCTTGCTGCAGGATGATGTGATAATGATGGGTGGTGGTAACCCGGCCGCTATTCCAGAAGTGATCGAGTCTTTTAATAAAGTAATCGATCAATTGCAGGCCACCGGAGAGCTGGTTAAAGCCCTGACGAATTATGACGGACCCCAGGGTAAGGATATTTTTATCGAAACCCTGGCGCATTTCTTCCAGCAGCATTATGGCTGGAATATAGATCGTCGCAATATCGCGCTGACCCACGGTAGCCAGAGTTCTTTTTTCACCCTGTTTAATTCGTTTGCAGGTAAATCAAAAGGTGGCCATCAAAAAATTCTGATACCGCTGGTACCCGAATATATTGGTTACAGCGATGTTGGTATCGAGGATTTGATGATTGTCAGCCAGGAAGCCAAAATACAGCACCTGGAGCAGGGGTTCTTCAAGTATCAGGTCGACTTTGAACGACTGGAAGTCGAATCGAATACCGGATTAATCTGTGTGTCGCGCCCAACCAACCCAAGCGGCAATGTTTTATCCGATGCGGAATGTCAACAACTAGACCGGATTGCCCGTAACAACGACGTACCCTTGTTAGTAGACAATGCCTATGGCACACCATTTCCGAGTATTATTTTCAACCAGGTAGAACCTTTTTGGAACGAAAACACGATTGTCTGTATGAGTCTTTCCAAACTCGGTTTACCAGGTGCACGGACTGGAATTGTCATTGCCAACGAAGAAATTATTCGTCTGTTAAGCAATATGACGGCGATTGCGAGCCTCGCGCCAGGTGGTATCGGTCCGGTGATTGTGCGCCAATTAATAGAGGATCAGCTACTGTTACCATTATGTCATGACGTCATAATGCCATTTTATCAAAAGCGCTCGGAACGTGCGATACGGTTGATACGCGATCGCATCGATGATAATCGATTGCATATTCATAAAACTGAGGGTGCCCTGTTTCTGTGGCTCTGGTTCGAAGACCTTACTATCACCTCAAGTGAGCTTTATAATCGTCTTAAAAGCAAAGGCCTGCTCGTGGTTCCAGGGAAGTATTTCTTTCCAGGGCAGCGGCAGCCATCTCAACATGCCGAGAGCTGTATTCGCTTGAACTATGTTCAAAACGATGAGGATTTAAATAAAGGTGTGGAGATTCTGGCGCGCGAACTAAAGTCCTGTTGGGCATGAAATGATTTTATCGACTGAACCTATAGTCGATTTGTACGATCGAGAAACCAGATATCAAAAGGTGGCAGCTATTTACTGGTATGATCGTATACACCGTCCCAGTCGTCAGCGGGGGGGGCGGCACGAAAGTGCATGATCCTGTCCAGATAAACCTGGTAAAGCCTGCGATCCGGGTTAGACTGGTTCAGGTTGAAAAAATCAATTTCCGCTCTATCCCAGTTTTGCGAACGAAAAATGCGTAACGCCTGTTCATAACTGGTTAGTTCCGAAGTGACCGACCTGTCGAGATCATTCTTGTACCCCACGGGTTCGAATATAGCAACGGGTTCGTTTTTACCTTTAACTCGAACCAGATCAAGTTCGCGAAATACAAATTCAGGTATGGAGTCCCTCGTGCTTTCGCTGACGATTATATTGACTCCATATTTCCTGGTTAAACCTTCCAGTCTTGAGCCGAGGTTGACCGCATCCCCGAGCACCGTATAAGCCATACGAAACTCTGATCCCATGTTACCGACATTCATAACACCAGTGTTCAGACCGATGCCAATATTAACCTCGGGCCAGCCGCGTGCCCTGAAATCTGCCTGCATGATTTTTAGTTCGGTCATCATCTCCAGGGCAGCGAAAAGCGCATGGCGGGCGTGTTCAGAATCGGTTAATGGCGCGCCCCAGAAAGACATGATGGCGTCGCCCATATACTTGTCGATGGTGCCCCGATTCTTGTGAATAACCCGGGTCATCGGCGTCAGCAACGCATTCATCAACTGGGTTAACTGTTTGGGGTCCATACCTTCCGAAATAGTCGTAAAACCACGTACATCGGAAAATAATACAGTCATCTCCCGGCTTTCACCGTCGAGTGAAAACTGGGCTGGTGACTTGCTCATCTCGTCAACTAACTCAGGGGGGATATATTGTCCAAACAAATGTGCCAGCTGTCGCTTGCCACGTGATTCTATGAAAAATCCATAAGTCATATGCAGTATGAATATCATTCCGACCAGTAGTAGAGGACTGGCCAGGGGCAGTATGAGATGGTTATTCCAGGCTATAACAGAACCACCGATCAGCAATAACGATACTCCAAAACTACCGGCTGCTGCGAGCAACGGAGAAACCATCGGCAGTAACAAGGCCATGCTTACACCGATGATTATCAGTAATGCAAATTCATAGCCGATGCTCCAGCCAGGCCTGTGATTTATGGATTGATCGAGAATGCCCGAAATAAGATTTGCATGCACTTCGACTCCGGGGTAGATGGCTTGCACCGGTGTTGACCGTAGATCTAGCAAACCTGGAGCTGAAGCACCTATCAGGACTATCTTGCCCCTGAGCAGGGCAGGGTCGATCTTTCGGGTTAAAACCCGGTGTATCGACAAATACGGGAAGCTGCCCTCCAGTCCACGATAAGGAACATAAGCTGCTGCATTATTGTCGACCGGTATCCGGTGGCCACCAACAGAAATCGTCTCAAGCGCATAGTAGTCCTGACCGTTTTTGCCCCCGCTGGTTTCGACACCGAGATCGATCTTCGGGTTACCAAGGAAGGCCTGAGTGGTTGCCAGGGCCAATGATGCATAAAGCTGACCGTCGAGGGACTGTATCAGGGGGGCTCGCCGGAAAACGCCGTCCTCGCTGACCAGTGGATTATCAAAAAAACCACCGGAAGCGGCGGCAGATTGTAATACCTCAAGGTTGCCGGCATATCCTGCGGGATTTTTTATGGAAAGGCGCTCTCTCCACTGGGCATCCATTATTCTAACAGGGGCAGGCAGTAAACCTGTTTTGCCGCTTTCACCTTCCGGCACTGAAGGTCTGAAATAATATCCCATCACAACGTTTTTGCCTTCCAGGCTGGTTGCAAATATACGATCATATTCAAGACTGGGGCGGATCCTTTCGAAGGCTTTCTGATATTGAAAATCTTTACTCAATTCGCCACTGGCAAGGCCTTCGAATGCGGCCAGACCGGAACTTTCATCCCTTTCCGCGAACACTATATCAAAACCAACGACCGCTACCTCGTAATGATTAAAAAGGTTATCAACTAGTATCGCCAGCTTGTCGCGGGCCCAGGGCCAGCGGCCGACTTCAATGAGTGAATTTTCATCAATATCAACAATAACGATACGATCATCAATGGAGTTAGGTCGTAAAAAGTTTAAGCGCGCGTCATAGGTCCAGTTTTCCAATTGCGCGAGGAATGGGTACCGGTAAATATTGGTAGTGTCGAGTAACAGGACAAGCAGGATCAGGGCACTGAGGGTCAATCTCACAATGCGCTGAAATTGCATTTCCTGCTCCTTGAGTTGATAGGATTATGATCTTTAGTTAAAGGTCAGAAGAGGTCGGAGGTCTGCCTTAAGTAACGGGTCACTGCGGATAAATTAGTGACTATCGACTGAATTCGTGGGGGAAACTATAATGCATGTTGTCGGTATGCCCTGATATTTCAAGTGAGCAGCCGGATAAATGTTACCTGAGGTAAAATTCCATTTTTACTGAGGCTACTTCAATGATGTCGTGACTCTTGAGTTCATGCGCACTCGAGCCTATGGGCGATCCTCCAACCTTCGGAACCGAGTTGTTCGGACCACCGTCTACGTGAATCAGAAAAAATCCCTGTGGCCTGCGAGTTATTGCAGCAACCTGAACGCCAGGCTGGCCGATAGTGGTGAGGGCTTTTGTCAATACCAGTTCTTTGCCGGCATTGGCACCACTCAGCAATTGCAGGCATGCCTCCTTGTTGGCCATAGGTGAAGCTGCGGTGCTGGCTGCTTCGGAAGCCATGGCGGCCGATATTTTCTGCATCGATTTGTCGATTTCCTTATCAGCCACTGCCTCGGGCATGCCCGCTTCGTCAGGCCGGATAATCATGGTCTGTTCGAAATCCTGTTGACCTCCACTAGAACCACTCTTGTAGGTTATCTGATACTTTCCAAGGGTAATAATATCGCCGTCTTCAAGCGCATGTTTCTTGACCAGTTTACCGTTTACATAGGTACCATTGGTGCTACCAAGATCTTCCAGAAAAGAATCTTCCAGAATTGTGATAACCTGAGCGTGTTTACCGCTTATTGACAGATTATCAATAGGAATATCGTTACTTGGCTTACGACCAATCGTCATGGTTTCGGCAGTCAACGGGTACTCTTTTTGCTCGCCTGAGCTTGACGTCGTGATCAGTTTTGCGACCATGTTTTTATCCAGCCTCTAAATTTTAATTTCTACTGGGTGTAATCGGTTAATCGGACCGTGCAAATAGTTTACCAAACCAGTTCTGCTCGGCGGAAAAATCGTCGTCAATACGACATAACATCACTGAAATATTGTCCTTACCGCCGTTCTCGTTTG
>JBGUEB010000087.1:0-12657 GCA_041821565.1 Gammaproteobacteria bacterium
AAACTGACACGAGCTGGGCTTTTTTACAGGTTATTAATCAAGGCAGTGTTAACAGAAATAATTGTACCAGCAGATTGTTTCGAGGTCCGACTGCAAGACAGACTCCCGGCAATAGTTTTTGGAGCGGCATCTTCGAAATAGGGCATCTCACGCAGATAATAGTGCTGTCCGCAGCTTTAATACTTAAAGAATGAAACTATATACGCATTAGCGCTCATATATTTATTACTTTACATAATATACATTATACGCATTCGTATTCAGACCGTTCCAATCAATATTAATATGGCATATTTATACGGATTTGTGTCTTTACCCTTTAATATACCCAAATAAGTGATAATTTAAACCAGTCTCCCATTGAATCTAAATTGAATTGATTTACCATTTGATGATCTATGTAACTAGTGAATTGCTTGCCGAGATAAATCATGGCCGTTAAAAAGAAAAAATATGCCCGCCCGGTTTACCTGATCGATGGCAGTCGTACGCCATTTTTGAAGGCGCGTGGGAGGCCTGGTCCATTTAAGCACGCAGAGTTGGGCGTTTATGCCGCGAGGCCACTACTACAACGAATGCCTTTCTCGCCAGAAGATTTCGATGAAGTCATTATGGGTTCAACCATGCCGGGGCCAGACGAGGCTAATATCGCCCGTGTAGTGGCCTTACGGCTTGGTTGCGGTGAAAGTGTTCCAGCCTATACGGTTCATAGAAACTGTGCCTCGGGGATGCAGGCAATTGATTCTGCTGCAATGTCGATAGCCTCGGGTCGCTCCGAACTGGTACTTGCCGGCGGTATCGAAGCAATGAGTCAGGCGCCAATCCTGTTTCAGCCTAAAATGGTTAACTGGCTGGCCGACTGGTGGGGGGCTAAATCCATATCCATGAAACTAAAGACAATTACCTCGTTTAGCCCGTCTTTTTTAGCGCCTGTAATCGCATTACTGAAGGGACTAACCGACCCGGTGGTTGGTTTGAACATGGGCCAAACAGCCGAGCAAATTGCTTATCGATTTAATATCAGCCGTGAGGCGATGGATCAATTCGCGGTCGACAGCCATTTACGACTACACCAGGCTCAACTCAACAACGATTTATCCGAAGTGGAACCCATATTCGATGCTAATGGCAATGTGTACGAGTTAGATGATGGCGTACGTCCAGACTCAACACTCGAGAAACTGGCTAAATTGCGTCCCGCTTTCGACAAGCCGTACGGCCTCGTAACCGCTGGCAATAGTGCCCAGATTACCGACGGTGCAGCCGCCCTGGTACTGGCCAGTGAAAGCGCGGTCGAGAAATATAAGCTGCCGATAATGGCGCGCATTGTCGACACGGAATGGGCAGCGCTCGATCCTGCTGAAATGGGCCTCGGACCGGCGTATTCGATCGCACCATTATTGGCGTCAGCAAAATTAAAACCGAATGCGATCGATTACTGGGAAATTAACGAAGCATTTGCGGGCCAGGTGCTCGCCGTCGTCGCGGCGCTGAACGATGCCGATTACTGTAAAAGCCATCTCGGGTTAAAATCCGCGCTCGGCGATATCCCACACGACAAGTTGAATATTCATGGCGGCGGCGTCAGTCTTGGCCATCCGGTTGGCGCCAGCGGCGCGCGAATCGTATTACACCTGGCCAAGGTCCTCGAGGCAAACAATGCTAAACGGGGTGTCGCTTCGCTTTGCATAGGTGGCGGACAGGGTGGCGCAATGTTACTCGAACGGGAATCCCCTGCCCCCGCTAAACGGGGGTCGAAATCATGAATGAAGAAGTATTCATCGACTGGAAAACACATACCGACGAAAAAGGCATCGTCTGGTTAACCCTGGATAAACGGGATTCCACGACCAATGTGCTCTCGGTTTCAGTACTCGACCAGCTCGATTTTTTGCTAGAACAAATCATCGACGATAACCCCAAAGCAGTAATTTTTCAGTCGGGTAAGTCCTCGGGGTTCATCGCCGGTGCCGACGTTAATGAATTCCTCGAGGTTACCAGCACACAGGAAGCGCTGATTATGATCAAGCGCGGACAGAAGATATTCAGCCGGATCGAATCACTATCTTGCCCTACGGTGGCATTGATCGAAGGGTTTTGCATGGGCGGCGGCACGGAACTAGCCCTGGCCTGTGACTATCGCGTGGCACTCGATGACCAGGCAACAAAAATCGGCCTGCCCGAGGTGAAACTGGGAATACATCCGGCTTTTGGTGGTGCGGTACGCTTAACTGAAATCCTGAGTCCGTTGAACTCGCTGGAAATGATGTTATCCGGCCGCGGACTTTCGGTGCGACAGGCAAAAGCAATCGGACTCATCGACCTGGTGCAACCGCAACGCCAGATTAAGCGAGCCGCGGAACAACTGGCACTAACCCGCCCCGCAAAACAAAGCATGCCCTTATTGGGGAAAATACTCTCACTCCCGGGTGTTCGCCATTTGCTTACGCGCTATATGAAGAAACAGGTGGCGAAAAAAGCTCCGAGACAACACTACCCTGCCCCTTATGCTCTGCTCGATGTCTGGTGCCACTATTATGGCAATCGAAAGCGCATGATGGAAGAAGAAGCGAATTCAGTAGCACGCCTGGTCCAGGGCAACACCGTGCGTAACCTGATTCGAGTCTTTTTTCTGCAGACACGGCTCAAAAGCCTGGGCAGTAAAAAGTCACTGGCCCTGCGGCATATTCATATCATAGGTGCGGGCATAATGGGTGGCGATATTGCTGCCTGGTGTGCGCTGCGAGGATATCAGGTTACCTTGCAGGATCGGGAACCAAAATATTTATCGAATGCAATGAAACGCGCGAACAGGCTATTTCAGAAAAAACTCAAGGTTCTCCACGAGCGAACCGCGGCACTGGATCGCCTGATACCCGATAGCAAAGGCTACGGGGTTGAGCACGCTGACGTGGTAATCGAGGCCATTTTCGAAGATAAGGATGCCAAGCAGGCTATTTACAAGGATATCGAGCCTCGCATGAAACCCAGTGCTATATTGGCGACCAACACATCAAGTATCCCACTGGAAACCCTCGCGAAAGGCTTAAAAGACCCTAAGCGCCTGATTGGGATACATTTTTTCAACCCGGTTGCGATGATGCCGCTGGTCGAAATAGTTAAAACCAAAAAATCCTCGGCAGAAACCATCGAACAGGCTATCGCCTTTTGCCTGCATATCGGTAAACTGCCCCTGCCGGTTAAAAGTGCCCCCGGCTTCCTCGTCAACCGTATATTAATGCCCTACCTGGTCGAGGCAGTGTCCTTGTATGAAGAAGGCGTTTCCGCAGAGGCGATCGACAAGGCCGCGGTCGATTTTGGCATGCCCATGGGCCCGGTCGAACTGGCTGACACGGTAGGCCTTGATATATGCCTATCCGTAGCCGACAATCTGGCCGCAGCCTATGGCACAACCGTACCCCCGATGCTCGGCAAGTATGTTGCCGATGGCAAATTGGGTAAAAAATCCGGGCGGGGATTCTATCAGTATAAAAAGGGCAAGCCGGTCAAGGATAACGACGCCGATCTGGGTGATCAGAAATCCATACAGAACCGATTAATCTTCCGCATTCTCAACGAGTCTGCCGCCTGTATCGATGAAAAAATTGTGGATGATATAGATTTACTCGATGCCGGCATCATATTCGGTACCGGCTTTGCTCCGTTTCGCGGGGGCCCGTTAAACTATAGTTTGCAGGAAAGTGTCGATAACGTTACCGAGACCATGGTCCAGTATGAAGCGACGTATGGTGAAAGATTTAGCCCGGTGAAAGGCTGGAAATTAATTAAATGATGATGACGGCCAGATAAAATTACAAATTATCAATAGTGTCTTTGTAATAACGTCAATTAGACAGGTAGCAAAAAAGAAACTCTAAAAAATTACCTCTCTCGAGTTAATCCCAAAAAGTACGCTCTTTCTGCCATTATGTCGACGAAGTATTTAGGATTTTTGATTGACATCTAATTTCAGGCCAGAGTCGTTTATCTGGTATGGACCACCCTGGCTCAGATAACTTCATGAAATCACTTGGCGATTAGGACCGGCCCAGGTAACTGCGGATCGGCAGAACTTAAGAAGAAGCAAGAGCCGTAATAGTAGTTTCGGCCTGGTGGCCTTGACGCCATTTTGCAAATTTACTCAAATAAATCTTCGCTGGTCCTAGCAACAACCTTTCCTGTCCTTTCATTATCGAGATAGCCGGTCCGGTTTGTGCCTCAAGTCCCTGGAAGGATTGCAAAAGTTGTATGGTTATGACCCGGTCGTGCCAATCGCCCAACAGTTGCTCCATTATTTTGATCTGCTTTATTTCGTCTTCATCCGATCTATGACCCGGGCAAAAGCAAAAAGCATCCAGTTGGTGACGATACCTTTTAAGTAGTATTCGCTTCTTGTGCCACTCCTCAGCATTCATCCGTCCCTCGGTAACGAGAATTTTATGCAGAAGGTTATTTAGTACAATCCGTTTGCCTCGAAGGATGGCCCTTTCGGAAATACCTGTGGACCTGACAGTAGGCATCCTGACTGATATCGGGGCATCCGATTGAACGTATTTTTGAAATAGATGGTAATCTTTTCTTATCCTGGATCTTATAGCTCTAACCAGAATTTTCGATTCCTCAAAATTAACCCCATCTAAATCTTTTACTAAATGCACGGCAATATGACCGTCCCGAATATTACCGATGGACTTAAATAGCAAACGGTAGGGTTTTAGTATCTTTTTTGCCTTTATATCGACGTTGATTTCGTTAAGGAAGTAGTATAGTGCCGTAAGCTTCTTCATTCCCACTCTGAAATCATGTACAGGATCTTCTTCAGGTTTTTGTAGAATTTTCCGCAGGTCTTTATTGATTTCCTTTACGAGTTTACTCCGATATTTGTCCAGACAATTCATCTACATCAATACTGAGACAAAACTACAAACCAAACAACCGATTAGTATTCGCGTAAGTCATTTCCGCTAGTTGTTCAAGACTAACGCCTCGAATTTCAGCTAGCTTCTCGGCAACGTATCGCACGCGTCCGGGATGGTTGATTTTTCCACGAAACGGCACCGGCGAAAGCCAGGGTGAATCGGTTTCGATCAACAGACGATCCGCAGGGATTTTAACTGCCACCTGGCGGACGTTTTCTGCCTGGTTGAAGGTTACGATGCCGGAGATCGAAATGTAGAATCCAAGCTCTATCGCCTGTTCCGCCATTTCCCAGTCTTCGGTGAAGCAATGCAATACGCCGCCTACCGCTTCCGCACCATGATCGCGTAACAAATCAAGCGTATCCTGTTTCGCCTTTCGGCTATGAATAATGAGGGGCAGTTTGCATTGTTTGGCAGCCTCGATGTGGGTGATAAAGCGTTGACGCTGCCAATCCATGTCGCCGCTTAGTTCCATGTAGTCGAGTCCTGTCTCGCCGATCGCGACTACCTTCTGATTGGCCGCCATCTGGCACAGTATTTCAACTGTCGGTTCCCGCACTTTCTCATAGTCTGGATGCACGCCTGCCGAACAATAAATGTCCTCGTAAGGTTCTATCAGGGTGTACATGTCGTCAAAGGATTCCAGATTGACACTGATGCAGACCATCCGGGTTACCTGGTCGGCACGGATGTTTTCGAGTAACTGGGAGAAACTATTGTTGTGGTCTTCCAGATCGATGCGATCCAGATGACAGTGGGAATCAAAAAACATAAGCGGGTAAGAGCGCTTTACATCGTGTGCGTGGGTCTGTCCGCCTGTAGTGCTCCGGCCAAAAAGCCTTCAATCTTATTCCTCGTGGTGCCGTTGTCCTGATCACTAAACTGGACACCAATACCGGCTGATTTATTGCCCTGGGCCCCTTGCGGGGTAATCCATATTATTTTTCCGGCGACCGGCAGGCGCTCTTTATCATCCATCAAACTGAGCAACATAAATACTTCATCGCCCAGTGAATACTGCTTACTGGTTGGAATAAACAGCCCGCCATTCTTAACATACGGCATATATGCCGCGTAAAGCGCACTCTTATCTTTAATGTTAAGAGACAGTATGCCCTGGCTTGGTGCTGCCATCAGTGCTTACTCCGTTTAATGATTTGTTTCAATGAGATTAGCACATCTTCCAGCTGAATTTGGAAATTCAGGTTATTTTCTTCAATCATCAATTGTCGATTAATCTGGCTGGATAATGCCAAAACTTCCTGTGCAGCCAGTTTTTGTGGTTTCGACTGGACATTATGACTAACATTCACCCCGGATAACTGGTAACTGTAAGCATCGATTACCATTTTCATCAACCGACGCACTAGCGGTGCGCCAATCGAAACCAGTTTTGCACCCAGCGTGGCAACATCGATCTCATTTTTTAAATACTGGCTAAACTGCTGTTTGAACCGATCGACAATATCTGCGTAGCCTTCGGCCTGCAGTTTCAGGGCTAATTGAGGGTCACCAGCGGCATAATCCAGGTATTGATCTATTTCTTCGGCGTCCATGCCCTGCCCTAGCAACCAGTACTGTGACTCCTGTTTTTGGGGATGATCCAGCGGCCAGATCTGGCAGCGACTGCGGACCGTCACCGGTAGTTTGCCCTTTTTTTGAGTCAACAGCAGAATCAGGACTCTTGTACCCGGTTCTTCGAGTGTTTTCAGTAAACTATTTGCACTTTCAATATTCATCTTATCGGCAGGATGGATGGCGAAAATCTTTAATTTATCGTATAAACCAGTCAAATTTACTTCATGTATTAGATTACGTATCTGCTCTACATTGATGTTTTTATTCAATTTTTTCGTTTTTCCATTATATTGCAAGCTGACATAATGAAAATCGGGATAGGTATTCGATAACATCAACCGGCAGGACTGGCAATTACCGCATGGAACCACATCCTCGGCATCATCACACAACAACAGCATGGACAGGCCCCAGATAAACTCGGCGCCGTCCAGCTCGCTTTTAGAATCGATCAGGATTGCGTGCGGTAATCGCTGCTGGGTTTTGAGCGAGTTGATTTTTTCCAGTATTGGCCTGTGCCAGGGCAGATAATGGGGCTGGATCAAAGTATTTTCATCAACCGGGGCCATTATTCGATGCCTTTGTTCAGTTCGAGTGATAGTTGATACTGACCATTAACGATATCGAAAATATCCTCCGTAACCTCATCAATTGGCTGGTTTGCATCGATCACCTGGTATCTCTGTAAATCACTGGTTGCGATCTGCAAAAAAGCCTGCCTCACTCTGGACTGATATAGCTCGCCCTTTTTTTCAAACCGGTCCTCCGCCCCGCCCCTGGCAAGCGCTCGCTCCAGGGCCAGGGATTCCGGGATATCAAGAATCAGGACCATATCGGGCGCAAATGAACCAACCACGAGCTGGTGGATATTTTCGACAACATCGAGACCCAAATCACCGGCAATACCCTGAAAAGCACGGCTAGAATCGGCAAATCGGTCACAAACGACCCATTGCCCCTGTTGCAAGGCAGGTAGTATGGTATCGTTTAAATGAGATCTACGGGACGCATACATCAAAAGTAACTCGGTCATGCTGTCCCACTTATCAGGCTCGCCTTCTACCAGCAGCTTTCTGATATCCTCGGCCGCTTTTGATCCGCCGGGCTCGCGGGTTAATAGTGATTGAAGACCAGAATGCAGCAAAGCCTGGTGAAGCCGCCGGGTTTGTACGCCTTTACCGGAACCATCGACGCCGTCGATCACGATCATTTTATTTTTCATATCTGCCCATAAACCAGCACCCATTTTGCAGGTTCAAAGTGTAAGGGATTGGTTTCGCGCTGGCATCATAAATTTGTGCGTATATGGTGGCAGTTAAGCTGACAACCGAATGTTTTAAACTGAGACCCAGATCAACATAACCATTTCTTATTCAGCTTATAATAGTTCGAACGTTCGGGAATTTAATAATAACGAACCGAACGATCAGGCCATGGCTATATGTTGTGGTTTGGTATTCACACACAAACAACTTATTGCGGTAGTCATTAATGTAAATATTATGATTTTTGATGAATTTACCCTGTTTGGGTGATTAATTACTAGGGTTCAGCGACTATTTTTAGACACAGAAAGGCATCAATACCTGATAAGGAACCTGGCCATGAAAATAAAATTAACACCCGAGATATCTGAATTACAGATTAGAACTGTTGCTAATGCTGCATTAAATTCTCACACCGCTTCTGAAAACCTGTACCAGAAGCGCATCACAAATATGAAAACCAGCTTACTGATACTCCTCGTTGCGTTACTACTGCACGCGGTATCTGCGCAGCGGGTAGAAGCCGGTGTCATCCCAGAATCTGTTGTAGTTTCGATGGTTGACGATGCTACTTTAGCCAGCGAACCCTATGAGCAGCAGCAAATAACCGTTTCCGCGACCAGCTCCAAAAAAGGCATTCTGGAAGAATCTGAGATGGCTATTGGTACCATTTTAAATTCTTACCACTTCTCGAGCTATAACTTCAATGAAACCCATGGCGGACTGTACATCTCTATGAACCAGTGGACTGTAGGAACGTTTCTGAACAGTGTTGAGGAACAAAGCGTGATGGTCACATACAACTCCCATTTGTACAAGAACGAGTCATTCAAGATTGACCTGGTAGCTGGGGTGGCAAATGGTTATGAGCGCATGCAGTATGACGTCAATGGCTACCTTCCGATACTGGGCGTCAGTGCCCAATGGCGCTTCCTGAAAACCGTGCTGATGCCTAATGCGGTTGCAATTGGTGTTGAATTACCCTTGAACTAACCCGAACAACGTTCTTTCCTATTTACCCTTGAGTTGATACTTTTTGACCGCCTTGTTGTGCTGCTCCAGGGTGCTCGAAAACTGATGTGTGCCATCGCCTCGCGCTACGAAATAGAGTGCATCGCTTTCAGCAGGATGCAAGGCTGCCCGAATAGCCTCGACACCAGGCAATGCAATAGGAGTCGGGGTCAATCCCTTGTGCAGGTAGGTATTATAAGGTGTATCTTTTCTCAGATCACGATACCGGATATCACCATCAAACTGCTCGCCAATACCATATATGACGGTTGGGTCAGTCTGTAATCGCATATTCTTCTGTAATCGGCGAATGAACACCGATGCGATTAGCGGTCGCTCACTGGCTACAGCGGTTTCTTTTTCGATAATCGAAGCCAGGATTAGTGCTTCATAGGCGGAATTCAGTGGTAGATCAGGACTCCTGCTCTGCCACTCTCGTTGCAATTGTGTTTGCATTAAATCATAAGCACGGCGTAAAAAATTGATATCACTGGTGCCCTTGGGAAAGCGATAAGTATCCGGGTAAAACATACCCTCTGGATGTTGTTCCGGATAACCCAGCATCGTCATTATTTCTGCATCAGATTTATCCTTCAGGCTGTGTCTCAGCACCGGGTCAGCCTCCATCGCCTGCAGCATTTGTCGAAACGACCAGCCCTCGATAATCGTAAAACTGTACTGAATCGACTGACCCCTGGTAAAAAGCTCGAGTAAATCGTTGGGTGACTGTTCTTGCTGCAAACGATACTCACCCGCACGAACTTTGGTTTCCACTCCTTTTAATTTTGCCAGCAATATAAACAGCCAGGGATCATCGACTATATTTTCCAGGCTAAGTTGCCGGGCTATCGATTTAATACTACTGCCTGCTTCAATCGTAAATGTGCGATCTGTTTCAGTTACAGATATTGTGCCATGCTGAAAGCGCTGGAATTGCACAATCAGCACAACGGTTGCGACAAGCGTTAGGAGCAATCCCCAGTAAAGGAGCTTTCTGACAATTTTCAAAAGCATATCAGGTAGCGGGAGCTGGACCAGATCTTGCTTCTGGATTGAATTCGTTAACTAACATCTGGCTGATGGGTCCGGTAACATAGTTTTGTTGATCTATAGCCTTAATAGGTCTAATGCCATACACGCTATTACACATAAAACATTCCCCTGCCTGCAGTAATATCTCTGGACTATAGCGTCCCACTTGCACCGGGATATCATGTCGTTGCAGGTAATCGATTACGCGCTCGCGCATAATGCCTTCGACCCCGGCAAATTCGAGTGTTGGGGTATACATCGCTTTATTGCTATAAAAAAACAAATTGCTAATCACGCCCTCGACGAGGAATCCTTCCGTATCACAGAGTATGCCTTCATCCCTCTTATCCAGGTTTTCAAGTTCAATCGCAGCCAATACGTAATCCAGTCTATTCAGATGTTTGAGGCCGGCCAAATTTCGATTAACTGGCAATCGAGTCTGGCACATAGATACCTCGAGTGCGAGGTTCTCAACGGTAATCCCGGTGTAAGGATATTTTAGTACAAATATAGAAGTTTGATTTTGTGCGGGTAGCCTTAACCCCCTTCCACCACAACCCCGGGTCACAATTATTTTGATAATAGTCGAGTTCTGATTACTGGTTTCCCGGGAAACCTTTTGCAGCAGCCAGTCTTCATCCACAAGGGGAATGCGAAGTCGTTCGCAGCCTTTTTTAAGACGCTGGTAATGATCTTGCCACAGAGGTATTTCGCCATTGAGTTTTAGCAGGGTCTCAAATAAACCGTCACCATAATGCAATCCTCGCTCCTGCCAATCGAGAACCTGGTTTATTGATATATCAGGCATGAACTTCAATCGCATTTAACAGTCCCTGTGCCTTATGCCGGGTTTCCATGAGTTCCCTTTGCGGTACCGAATCATGCACAATGCCACCGCCGGCACGAAAACTGACCCTGCTGTTATCGTATAACAAGGTACGAATCAGAATATTCAAATCCATCTGCCCATCGCGGCCGATGTAACCGAGTGACCCGGTATAGGGACCCCGTGCCGTTTGCTCCAGTTCACTGATGATTTCCATACAGCGCACTTTGGGGCAACCAGTGATGGTACCGCCTGGAAACACGGCGTGAACTACATCCGCTACGGTTTTGCCGCTACTGATTCGACCCTGAATATTGGAAACAATGTGGTGTACATGTTCATAACTTTCGAGCACCATCTTTTCAGTGACCTGAATGCTGCCAGCCTCGCAAAATCGGCCCAGGTCATTGCGTACCAGGTCAATCAGCATGACATGCTCCGCCTGTTCCTTCGGATGAGCGAGCAGGTGCCTGGAAAGTTCGGCATCTTCCTCGGCTGTCTTTCCGCGAGGGTGAGTGCCGGCTATAGGTCTAGATTGGGCTAAACCATTTTTGACCGAAATCAGACGCTCAGGCGAGGAACTAATGATGTATTGATCATGGTACTTGATTAGCGCAGCGAACTGGGCTGGATTGCTCCGGCTCAAGCTATAAAATAAAGCGACAGGATCACATTTATCCTTGTATTCGACGGTCCAGTTGCGTGATAAATTGGCCTGAAAGATATCACCGTCGCGAATGTACTGTTTCGTTCTGGTGATATGATTTAAATAAATGTCCGGGTCATCTTCGGTTATCCTGCCGGGGACAAGCGCTGCTGGGGAATAACCGGGCAAGTCCTCAATATCTTCAAGTATCTGGTTCGCCAGATCTCTGAATTCATCTTCGACGATGACGAAAGCGGATTCTGCTTCGTGATCGACAATAATCGCCGCCGGCACCCTGGCTTTAAACGCGATTGGAAGATTTGAGTCGCTGCCAAAAAACTCGACCCGGGGTTCGATAGACTGGGCATACTCGTAACTCAAGAACACGAACCAGCCGCCACAAAATGGCAGCGCAGATTGTTGCTGTGAGTTGGCCAGATTAATCTTAATCGATTCGAGGCAATCTTCGTCACCGGCAAACTGTGAGGTGATGTCCTGCGGATGAGACAGGAGTATCGAGTAACGCGAATTCTCGGTTCCGCGCGTATTCGATGCCAGCAGGTAAGGATAAGTATCAGGTTTTAGTGCATGAACCGCTAACAGGTCCGGTATTCGATCGAGTTCGCGGCTGATAGTCACTGCACATCATATTGTCTTAAATATACAGGTGCCGTTGGTGCCACCGAATCCGAAAGAATTTGACATACTGGCAGTCAACTTCAAATCTCTTGCGGTATTAGCAACATAATCAAGATCACATTCCGGATCCTGGTTATCCAGGTTGATCGTCGGCGGTACCACCTGATCACGCAGCGCCAGGATCGAGAAGATCGCCTCGATACCACCGGCAGCTCCTAAAAGATGCCCGGTCATGGATTTGGTCGAACTCACTACGAGCTTGTGAGCATGTTCCCCCATTGCGAGCTTCACAGCCTTGGTCTCGGCCACGTCGCCAGCCGGTGTCGAAGTACCGTGTGCATTGATATAGCCAATATCTTCCGGATTGAGGCCAGCATCATTCATCGCGTTTCTCATACAGCGTGCCGCGCCCTCGCCGCCCATCGATGGTAATGTCATGTGGTAAGCATCACCGCTCATACCATAACCGACCAGTTCGCAATAAATATTGGCGCCGCGTTTTTTCGCCATTTCGTATTCTTCCAGTACCACGACGCCAGCACCGTCCCCGAGCACAAATCCATCCCGATCCCTGTCCCAGGGTCTGCTCGCAGCTTCTGGATCGTCATTGCGCGTTGACAGTGCCCTGGCAGCCGCAAATCCGCCAACGCCTAATTCACAGGTCCCCATTTCGGCACCCCCGGCAACCATTGCATCAGCATCGCCATACGAAATCATACGTGCCGCGTCACCGATGTTATG
>JBGUEB010000088.1:0-12633 GCA_041821565.1 Gammaproteobacteria bacterium
GGTTACGAGGGCGATATCTGGCCAGTTCATCCAACCAAAAAAGAAGTTGAAGGCATTCCCGCTTTTGCCTCGGTGGAAGATTTACCAGGTTGCCCGGATGCCGCGTTTGTCGGTGTCAATCGCCACCTCACCATCGAGATAATTAAATCACTGAATACGATCGGTGCCGGCGGCGCGATTTGTTATGCATCGGGTTTTCTTGAGGCTGATGAAACTGGCGGCGAATTGCAGTCCGCTTTGATCGAAGCTGCAGGCGATATGCCGGTACTCGGGCCAAATTGCTACGGCTTTATTAATTATGCCGATGCGGCGTTGATGTGGCCTGACCAGCAGGGTGGCCAGAGGCTCGAGTCCTATGAAACCGGTGTCGCCATTATCGCGCAGTCGTCCAACATCGCGATTAATATCACGATGCAGCAAAGAGGCTTGCCGCTGGCTTATATTCTCACGGTCGGCAACCAGGCCCTGGTCGGCATGTCAGACCTGGCCCTGACCATACTCGATGACCCGCGCGTTACCGCGCTTGGATTACACGTAGAAGGTTTCGATTCGATCACCGGCATGGAAGCACTGGCAAAAAAATCACGCGCACTTGGCAAGCCGATCGTGGTATTCAAAGTAGGCAAGAGCGAACAAGCGCAATCCACTACCCTGTCGCACACCGCATCGCTAGCTGGATCACGCGCCGCTGCCGATGCATTCCTGCAACGAAACGGTTTCGGCCAGGTACATTCGATTCCGACTTTCCTCGAGTCACTCAAACTATTACATGTCTACGGACCACTCGATGGCTATCGGCTATCATCAATGAGTTGCTCCGGCGGCGAGGCGAGTATTATCGCCGATTCGGCAGTCGGCAAGAAAGTGTATTTTCCAGCGCTGGGAGATCATCAAAAACAACCCCTCGAAGCCGCTTTAGGACCACTGGTTACGGTTGCCAACCCCCTCGACTACCATACCTATTGCTGGGGCAATGCCGAAGTCATGACCGCAGTCTATAGCGGCATGGTCGGCAATGATTTCGATATGAATTTTCTTCTTCTTGATTTCCCACATCGCGAACGCTGCCAGGACTGGGAATGGCATATAGCGGTCGAATCCTTCGACACCGCACTCAAGGCCAATAAGGCAAAAGGCGCATTTGTGATTTCCCTGCCGGAAAATATTTCTGAAGACTATACTACGAGGTTTATGCAAAATAGCATCGTTAGCCTCTACGGCTTTGATGAAGCCCTGCAGGCAGCGGAGGTTGCTGCGGATATCGGGCAGGCCTGGCGCCTCGCCGAAAGCGAATCGGTTTTACCACTACCACAACCCAAACCCGGTAAATCCACGCTGAATGAAGCTGCAGCGAAACAAAAGCTCGCCGGATTTCAGGTACCAGTACCCGCCAATAAATCTATTAGTTCAGTGCAACAGGCAATCGATGCCGCCGATGAAATCGGCTATCCGCTGGTTCTGAAGGCGCTCGGCATCGCCCACAAAACCGAGTCCAATGCGGTGCGATTGAACCTGCGTTCGAACGAAGCGATCGCCGCAGCAGCTTTATCTTTACTGGAATTGAGCGATGCGCTGTATCTTGAATCGATGATAGAATCTGCCGTCGCAGAGCTCATCGTCGGTATCACTCGCGATCCCCAGTTTGGCCTGGTCCTGACCATAGGTAGCGGTGGTATTCTGGTCGAGATCATGCAAGACAGTCGAACACTACTGGTACCAGCAAGCCGCAATGATATCGAAACGCTACTTGGTGAATTAAAATCGGCGCCTTTATTCACTGGATATCGAGGCAGGCCCAAAGCCGACCTGAAAGCGACAGTGGAAGCAATTTTAGCTATTCAGAATTATGCAATGGCCGAGGCCGATGAATTACTGGAACTCGACGTCAACCCATTATTGATTTGTGCCGAAGGCAGTGGCGTATTCGCCGCAGACGCACTCATCGTCTTACAGGAGAAATGAACCCGTGTCTGATGTGATAAAAACCAAACGTGTTGGTGGTATCTTTGAAGTTACTCTCGATCGCCCCAAAGCAAATGCTATCGATCTGGTCACCAGTCGCCTGATGGGTGAGACATTTAAGGAATTTCGTGACGATCCGGATTTACGCGTGGCAATTGTACGGACTGCCGGTGACAAGTTTTTCAGTGCAGGCTGGGACCTCAAGGCCGCGGCAGATGGAGACGCGGTTGATAGTGATTATGGTGTTGGTGGATTTGGTGGTCTACAGGAATTGCGTGGTCTCAACAAGCCAGTCATCGCCGAGGTAAACGGTATGGCGGTTGGGGGTGGTTTCGAGCTCGCGCTCTCGGCCGACATGATTTATGCCTCAGATCATTCTTCCTTTGCGTTGCCTGAAATCAAGGCCGGCACCCTGGCCGATGCCGCGACACTCAAACTACCGAAACGAATTCCTTATCACGTTGCCATGGAACTACTTTATACCGGGCGCTGGATGGACGTGCAGGAAGCCCATCGCTGGGGACTGGTAAATGAAATTCTGCCGGCCGATAAACTGTCGGAACGAGTCTGGCAAATCGCCGAACAACTCGAAGCTGGACCACCACTGGTGTTTGCCACCATCAAGGAAGTTGCGCGCGAGGCCGAGGGCATGAAATTTCAGGACGCGTTGAATCGAATTACGAAACGTCAGTTTGAAAGCGTCGATGTGCTTTACGGTAGTGAGGATGGGCTTGAAGGTTTCAAGGCTTTTGCAGAGAAACGCGAGCCGGTGTGGAAAGGAAAGTAACAGGTCTGGCCTCTCTAGACTTTGCCTGTTTAACGAGGGTTCCCGGTCTCCGAGCCATCTCGTCATCCTGGCCCGTTTCGTCATACCGGCCCCCGAGCCGGTATGACGCGCTCCGGTCTCCGGCCGACGATGGTTTCGAGTTAGGGTGTGGGTTAAACTCATAGTAGAATCACAAAACGCAAAATCCGGACCATTCTAATGAACTCTGTCGCCCCATTGTGGCAACCCACACAAAAGCAAATTGACCAGTCCCTGATAAGCAAATTCATGTTGTTCACGAATGATCATTGTAAGCAGTCATTTAGCGATTATGACGGACTCTATCAATGGTCCATTGATGAAAAGGAAGAATTTTGGTCAACACTCTGGGATTTTTCTGGGTTAATCGGTGACAAGGGTGAGCGCGTACTAATCGATGGTGACGATATCGAAAAGGCCCAGTGGTTTCCCGATGCCAGGCTAAATTTTGCCGAAAACCTGCTGCGCAAGAAAAGCAGCGAGATTGCTATCTACTTTCGTGCCGAGGACCAGGTTGAATATACGTTAACCTGGCGGCAACTTTACGAGCAGGTCGCCAGCGTCGCCGACTGGCTGCGTAGCAATGGACTGGAGGCGGGCGACCGGGTTGCTGCCTATATGCCGAACATGCCCGAAACCATCGTCGCCATGCTCGCCGCCACCAGTCTCGGCGCGGTCTGGACCTCGACTTCACCTGACTTTGGTGAAGAAAGCGTAATCGATCGTTTCGGCCAGACCAGTCCCCGCTTTCTATTCACTGTCGATGGCTATTTCTACAATGGCAAAAAACTCGATCTTGCCGACAAGGTTCGAAACATCGGCGCAGCATTACCCAGCCTTGAAAAGATTATTCAGGTTAACCTGGCCGGCCTGCAAAACGATCTGGCAGTCGTCGACTGGGCTGAAATTATCGCCAACCCGGTGGCAGGCATTGATTTTGTGCCACGCGTCTTCAATGACCCGTTATACGTATTGTATTCTTCCGGTACCACCGGCAAGCCCAAATGCATCACCCATAAAGTCGGTGGCGTATTGCTCCAGCATTTGAAAGAACACATGTTGCATTGCGATATTCACCCCAGTGATCGCGTGTTTTATTTCACTACCTGCGGCTGGATGATGTGGAACTGGTTGGTTAGCGCACTGGCCAGTAAGGCCGCTGTGGTGCTCTACGATGGCTCACCATTTTATCCAGACGGCAATGTGCTCTGGGACTATGCCGAGGCGGTCGATATGACACTGTTCGGCACCTCGGCCAAATACATCGACGCGCTGAAGAAAAATAACCTGGAACCTGGCAGGAAACATGACCTGTCTTCGCTGCGAACCGTTTGCTCGACCGGATCGGTACTGGCACCAGAAAGCTTCGACTATGTCTACCAGGCTATCAAACAGGATGTCTGCCTGGCCTCTGTTTCAGGGGGCACCGATATCGTTTCCTGCTTTGTGCTCGGCAACCCGATACTGCCAGTTTACCGGGGCGAAATTCAGTGCCGCGGGCTTGGCATGGCGGTCGAGGTATTTGACGAAAATGGCCAGTCGGTTCGAAATAAAAAAGGCGAGCTGGTGTGCACGCAAACCTTTCCGAGCCAGCCGGTATATTTCTGGGCCGATGAAAGCGGAGAAAAATACCACAATGCCTATTTCGCCGAATACGAAAATATCTGGCATCACGGTGACTATGTCAAACTCACCGACCATGGTGGTATCGTCATCTATGGTCGCTCGGATGCAACCCTGAATCCCGGTGGTGTGCGCATCGGCACCGCCGAGATCTACCGACATGTCGAACAACTCGACGAGGTGGTAGAAAGCATTGTCATCGGACAGGACTGGGACTCGGACGTGCGCGTGGTGTTATTCGTCGTACTACGGGCCGGGCTGACACTCGACGATGACCTGGTGAATAAAATAAGACAAACCATACGTGAAAAATGCACACCCCGGCATATGCCGGCGAAAGTTGTCCAGGTAACCGAGATACCGCGCACCAAATCGGGCAAAATCGTCGAACTCGCGGTTCGGGAAGTGGTGCATAATCGCGAAGTTAAAAATATCCTGTCGCTGGCAAATCCACAGGCGCTTGAGTTATACCGCGATCTGCCCGATTTACAGTAAAACCCGGGAGCGCACATGGATTCAAGAAACACACTAATAAACTGGTCGCTATTGATGGGCCTGGTGTTTCTGTGGGGCACCTCATTCATGTTCATTTCGATCTCGGTGGAAACGCTCGACCCCTATTCGATCGTGTTTTACCGGCTTGTACTGGGCTCATTGGTACTGACAATAGTGTGCTACGCCAGGGGTCAACGCCTGCCAGTTAGCGTTAAAGCATGGCTGGCATTTTTATTAATGGGATTCGTCGGCAACCTGTTCCCTTTTTTCCTGATTGCCTGGGGTCAGCAGTCGGTAAACTCGGGCGTCGCCGGTATGATTATGGCAGTCATGCCACTCATGACCATGCTGCTGGCGCATTATTTTGTCGAAGGTGAAAACCTAAATCGCTACAAAATCACCGGCTTCATACTGGGTATTACCGGCATCACGATCTTGCTCGGTCCTGTATTCGAGGGCGGTGGACGAGCGGCAGTTGGCGGATTTGCCATATTTATCGCTGCCACCAGCTACGCTGTGAATTCTATTCTGGTGCGGCGTCTGCCGCGTTACAGCCCACTGGCGGCTGGCACCGGTGTACTAATCTCGGCCAGCATCACCATGCTTCCCCTGTGGCTCTGGCTGGCACCAGCTGAATCGGCAGGCATTAGCTTAAGGTCCATGAATTCGGTGATCTGGCTCGGTATTGGCCCCACCGGCATTGCCACGATCATCCTGTTTGCGGTGATAGAGCGTGCCGGCCCGACATTTTTGTCGACGATTAATTACATGATCCCGGTAGTCGCGTTCTTTGCCGGTGCGCTGGTTCTCTCGGAACCTGTCGAATGGCATAGCATTCTGGCGTTGATTACCATTCTCTGCGGAATCGCACTAACCCGATTTCGCGTTAACCAGGTTCAACCGGGCTAGTTATCGGGGGTCTGCTTATTCAGCAATCGTTATTGTTGAGGAAAATCACGGGTGGGGTTTTATTATCGTCCAGGTTGATAATCACACTGACACAGTCGTCAACCCGATATCGCCAGGATTCGCTATAAACGCTCACCAGGCTACCCTCGAGCAACTCGATATCATAACGGATCGCGGTACTTGACTTGTAGCCCTCGCCCGAGGCCAGGTACTCAAGCCCGAAGGACTTCCCGTCAACGCTAGCCGCTTCGGTACTGACTTCTATAGTTTTCAGGTCAAGTATTTCGCGGGCCTTGATAATACCGGTCGCCTGCAGTATGCCGGATTCAACTTTGAGCTGGCCCGAAGTGGAGCCGGTCAAACCGCAACCAGACAGGGACAAACTAACCAGGCAGAGAATCCAGAAACGCATACTTTTACCGTAAACCATCTACATCAGAAATGGATATTTATTGGCGCAACCAGCAGCCCTGGTTGCGCATTAAATTACAGGCTATGAATTGGCAAATTCGAGCCCCTTGCGGATATTACTATCCAGCACCTCGCGCATTTCGTCGAGTAATTTTTCCTCGTATGCACTCAGTACCGGCATCGCTGGAATCGATTCTACGCCGTTTTTACCCAGTTCGACAGGCTGCGCATGGAAGCTGTCGGTGTCATCACCGGTTTGCACGAAAGTACATTCTGTTACCGACTCGCCATTCAGGGCTTTCACCAGTGACAGCGTGAAGCGAGTAGCGGCCTGGGCCATCGACAGGGTCGCAGAGCCGGCACCTGCCTTGGCTTCGACCACTTCGGTGCCAGCTTCCTGAATGCGCGGTGTCAGGCTTTCGATTTCATCCTGTGACAACTCTACACCGTCGATACTGGATAACAGTGGTAGTATCGTCACACCGCTGTGGCCGCCAATAACGTTCACATTAACATCGTCACAACTCTTGGCCTTGAGTTCGGCAACGAAGGTATTCGAACGGATCACGTCCAGTGTGGTAATACCGAAAAGCTTACGCTTATTGTAAACACCCGCGGCTTTTAATACTTCCGCGGCTATCGGCACGGTCGAGTTAACCGGGTTGGTAACGATCGCAAAACAGGCATTTGGGCAGGCCTTCGCACCAGCACTAACCAGGTTCCGTACAATACCGGCATTCACATTGAACAGATCGTCCCGAGTCATGCCGGGTTTACGCGGCACACCAGCGGGAATGACAACAATATCAGCACCATTCATCGCCGCTTCGACATCGTCACCGACAAAACCGCTAACCGATACATCGGTTGGAATGTGGCTTAAATCCACGGCCACGCCTGGCGTAAAAGGCGCAACATCGTATAGAGATAATTCGCTACCCGCGGGTAGTTGCAATTTCAGTAACAGTGAAAGCGGTTGCCCGATTCCACCGGCTGCTCCTAGTACACAAACTTTCATCACGAACCTCGTTACGTTTCAATCTGAGAATTTAAATGGGAGATGCATCTTATCGGCGCATTCGCTGATTGACAAGCCATTAACCGTCTACAGTAAAACAATTAATGAAGAGTATTAATTAGGGTTATTATTGCTTGCGGTACTCGATTCCAGTTAAAACCCGACGACATCAAGCTGGCGGTTAGTGCTATTGTTCTTGTAGATAAAAACCAGACCTGAGCCAGGAATCGGTAAAGTCGTAGGGATCGATTTCAATATAGTCAAAATCGATATCCTTGTAAACAAGCGCCATCCAGGCACGTTGCGCAAAGGGACAATACCAGGCGTTATAAAATTTCATATAATTGAAGAATCATGGCTCTGCGGTTTCGATTTTATCGCCCAGGTAGGACACAAGATGGGCGCTCAGATCACGCGCATCATCCTCGGCACCGTGAATAAAACTGGACTTGCGCCGCCGCAATAAGGTCGTGCCCAGTAGGTACATGCCGGGCGAGTCGACGATACCGCCGTCATGACGGATTTTACCCTTCCGATCGAGTATTGGAATATCCAGCCAGGAATAATCCGCATCGTAACCGGTTGCCCAGAGGATCGTTTTAATATCATCTTTGGCGAGATCCATGAGTAATGGCGGCGACTCCTCTACTTCGGTATCGTCATAACGCTGCGATGGGTTCACCTCGGCATCGCATCCTTTTTCGGTTACCCATTCGTCGATCGTATTCAACAGCCTGAGCATTTTTAAATCGGCCAGAGCGCAGACATTGCGTAATGACCCGGAAAACTGTGCCTTGCCATCATTAAACCCGGCGAGTCGACCCCTGAGCTGCACACCAAGGGCAGTTAGCCTGTTGAGATCAAGCGTGCTGCGTTCAGGTAAACCAACCAGTTGCGGTGAGGGAATATTGCGCCCACGAACGATATCGTCGATCTCGTCATAACGTTCATCCAGAATACCGAGCGCATCCATC
Organism: Gammaproteobacteria bacterium; assembly: GCA_041821565.1. GTDB lineage: Bacteria > Pseudomonadota > Gammaproteobacteria. The sequence goes on from JBGUEB010000088.1 coordinate 8,198, forward strand.
CACCACTGGATATCTTTGCCACGATAGGTGCGCGGTAAACGTACATGTTCACCCACTGCCAGGGTAACCGGACGGCCAGATCGATGAATCTCCTCGGCGAGCTGCAGGCCGGTAGCCGAAGCACCGACCACCATTACCCCACCCTCCTGTAATTGACCGGGATTGCGGTACTGCATCGGCGTGATCATTTCAATTGAAGCGGGAGCGGCTTCGGCGATCGCAGGGATACTTGCCCTGTTGCAGGCACCGCTAGCTACTACCAGGGTTTCGCATTCCCAATTGCCCCGGGTAGTAGCAACCTGGTAATAACTGCCATCGGTGCTTACCGAAGTTACCCTGGTATTCAGTTTTACAGGTGCTGAAATGACCTCGGCATACTTTTCCAGAAAATCAATCAGTTCGGGCATGGTCATATACCCGTCTGGATCTTTACCGGTATAAGCATAACCCGGTAATCGAGCCTGCCAGTTGGGGGTGAGCAAGCGCAATGAATCCCAGCGCTCGTGTTTCCACGAGTTGGCTACTTCACCGCGTTCGAGCACGACATGATCAATCGAGCGTTCCGACAGGCACCGGCTCATCGCCAGCCCGGAGTGCCCGGCACCGACGATTACACAACCTGCCCGCATTGTTACCGGCGAATCGATCCCTCGTTTGCCTAGTTAACTTCTACGGTTACGTTGGTCGGGTTAGTGACGATATCGAATACCGCTGAACGTTTTTGCGACTGTGCGACCAGTGCCTTGATATCATCCTCTGATGCATCGGCATCGATATCATAATGCACCCTGATACCATCGAAACCGTTACGCACGTCACTATCGATACCGAGAATTCCCTGGACGTCCATGCCTCCTTCGAGTGTTGCCGATACCGAATTGAGCTGGATATCCCGATGTTGGGCAACCGCAGCAACACCTGCTGTAAGGCAACTGGCCAGGCCAACGAGCACCATTTCAACCGGCGTCGCACCATTGTCTTCAGAGGCAAATAATTCGGGGTGGTCGGCATCGAAGGAAAATTCGGTACGATGGCTTTGTTCTTCGCCGAGGCCAAAAAAACTCCGGATGGTGGTATTACTGTGGGTACCATTAACCCACTTACAGGTCGCACGCCACTCGAATTTGGCGGCTGCGGGGGCTTCGGTGAGGGCTTCGCGAGCTTCTAGTAAGGCTCCTACGTTAACACCATTGTCAACGGCTGCACTGGTTGTTGTCATGACTATTCTCCTTCTCTATTGTTGTTTATTGAGCAAAATTGTTGTTTATTGAGCAAACCCGGAAAAATAATGTCCAATATTATAAAACTGATACGGTTTGATAGATAGCCCCGAATAATTTGGCTCACTTCTGGGTACAGGATCTGTCTACAACTGCTATAGTAAAACAGTAATAGTTACTGATACCTGCCGTATATTTAATCTATAATGCGCGTGGTTGCCGTGACGCCCGAACAGACTATCAATCGAGGATTACCAAATATGTCAATCAAAACCCTAATTTTCACCTTATTGGCAATAATGACTTGCTCAGCGCCTGTTTTCGGCAGTGATGCCAGCGCTGATAAGACAACCATGGATGCCTTCCTGGTATCCGATATCGTCGCCAAGTTCCATAAATCTGCTTATGGTTACGCGGTCTTTCCAACCATCGGTAAAGGTGGAATTGGTATCGGCGCCGCCCATGGCAGTGGTCGGGTATATAGAGGTGGTAAGAAAACTGGCGGTGTTACAATGACGCAACTTAGTATTGGTTTCCAGCTCGGGGGGCAAGCCTACAGCCAGGTAGTATTTTTTGAAGACAAGCGCGCCTTTGAGGAATTCACCAGTGGTCAGTTCGAATTCAGTGCCCAGGCCGAGGCGATAGCGATTACCTACAGTGCTGGTGCACAGGCAGGTACCGATGGTGCATCGGCCAGTGCCAACGCAACCCAGAGCGAAACCAAATATTATAAGGGTTTGATTGTTTTCACCATGGGCAAAGGTGGCCTGATGTACCAGGCGGCCCTGGGTGGCCAGAAATACGATTATACGGCTTCGAAATAAGCTTAGCGGCACCGCGTCCTCACACCCTCTAAAAGGCGGTGCGACGTTTCGTAAAACGCTGCACCGCCCTTATGCCGCCTCAGGCTCTACCAGGAGGAATCAATTCCATCACGATTCTCTTCTCCAGGGCGGGTCTGGTATCATATGATCCCTGCAGGCAAACCAGGACGTATCCATGGGATTCGGCAAACTGATTAAATCTCTTCTCGTAGGTTCTTCCGCGGCTGACGAGCCATCTGAGCCAGTCGAATACAAAGGTCTTACCATCGAGGCCGCGCCGATCAATGAAGATGGCAAGTATCGTACCGCCGGTTACATCAGCGGTGAGATCAATGGCGAAACCAAACGAGTGCAGTTTATTCGAGCTGATATCAATAGCGACAGACAGACCGCAATCGATCACTCAATTTCCAAGGCACGCCAAATCATCGATGAACGGGGCCCGAAACTTCTGGAGCGTAGCAACCTTTAGCGTGATTTCCAGGCTGTCAACGGGCCTGCTAATCGCAGTTGGCATGGCGCTGCCGCGGCTCGACGCGCTTGCAGACGAAGAGCAAGCTCGCCAAATAATGGCGTTAACGGTTGAATCCTGTCAGACCTGGGGGAAGACAGGTGTGTTTGATGCGGGTACTAGCTTCGCGGCTGTAGATCAGTCTGCCATCGAACTAGACGGCAGGCGAATCGGCACCAACTATCGCTTGGAGCTCGACAACCAAACCCTGCTAGAACTCGGTATTATCGATCGGGCTGGCCCGCGAACCCAGTTTATCAGCACGGTTTACAATTCGGCTGGAAAAGCCTTTCTGTTCATTTCCCTGTACTCCGATTGCCGTTTGCGCGTAGCAAAGCAAATTGTTTTCAACGACCAGGATCAGTCACTGATGGTGGTCTCACTGGATTCCGATTTCGCTTTCACAGGTCAACAGGATTGGCTCAATCCGCCACTGGAATTCATAGGTCGCGGCACCGATGACCTTTCAAATCAGGTAGTAGACACAAATCCACCACCGCTTCGTGTGGCGATGGTGGATTCAGGCATCAACTATCGCATCGACGAGATTAACCGCAGACTGGCCAGGGACAGCAAGGGTAATCTTATCGGTTACGATTTCTGGGATATGGACGAATTACCCTACGATGCCCACCCTCTCAGGTCTGAATTCTTTATACAGAGACATGGCACACGGACCGCTTCGCTATTGCTGCGAGAAGCTCCGGGCATTGAGCTCGTTCCCTATCGTTATCCGCGACCCGATATGTCGAGAATGCAAGCCCTGGTAAAGCATGCCGACAAGTATCAGGTTGCTATTGTCGGCATGCCACTGGGCAGCAATCGGGCCGGGGAATGGCTTGCATTTGAACAGGCAGCAGTTTCCCATCCGCATATTCTGTTCGTGGTATCGGCCGGAAACAATGGTCGTGATATCGACGACCAGCCGGTATACCCCGCAGCCCTCGATCTTGACAATATACTGGTGGTTACTTCGGCTGACGATTTTGTCCAGCCGGCGGAGCGAACCAACTGGGGGACCAGGTCAGTTGATTACCTGATCCCAGCTGAAAATGTACGCACGCTCGATTATTCCGGTCAACAAATCAACGCCTCGGGTTCAAGTTATGCCGTTTCTCGTATGACTGCGTTGGCGGCTAAACTAAAAATGGAGCACCAGCAGTGGACAGCCGCCGAAATTAAGATCGAACTGCGCAAACGTTACTCCAATGAGCACGCTCGCCGCTGGGTTAGCAGCGGTTACATCGCCGATCCCCTGGCCGGCAATCCAGTGTTAAAAGAAAATTTTCCAGCTCTCGATATTACGGTTTCTGAAACAGATCCAGGTTGGCAACTGTCACTCAATATTCTTGTGCTCGACCCGGTCTGGACCCATTCCCGAATCGAGCGCTCGGTGCAACTGGCCTACCAAATACTCGCACAATGCGGTATCGGCAGCGGTAATATTGAAATCCATACAATCAATGCTGACGACTACCTGCGCGATCTTTCAACCGGCAGCGCACGCACGCTGCTGGAAGCAGCGGGTAGCCCGAATCTTAGCGTGGTTTTTGCGCGAGATACACGAATGATGGAACCATTCACTGGTGAAGCCTTTGGGCCTGGAAATACGCGTTCACGCCCGTGGCTAAAAAATTCTGTTTGGCTCATGCCTGACGTCGGCAAGGGCGGCAAGGCACTAGCCCATGAATTGTTTCATGTCATCGCCAACAGCGGCGAACACGTCGAAGTAACCGGCAACCTGATGCAGTCACGTACCCTCCCGGATAGTTTGCATCTAACCGCAGCGCAATGTCGGCAAGCCAGAGACCAGGGGAGTGCCAACCAGATATTACAAAATTAGTGATCTAACAACTAAAGTATGATGGGTACGGAGTGCCC
>JBGUEB010000089.1:0-12463 GCA_041821565.1 Gammaproteobacteria bacterium
CCATTTTTTTCAGTCGTGGCTCGAACAGGTGCCCTGGAGTGGCCACTACTACACTGCCAGGCGGTTAAAGGACTGGATGCAATTACTGGGTTTGGATCAGCAAAAACATCTTAAGGTTGGCTATATGGCGCCCATTCAGCACGCGGCAGTGAAGCGGCGACTGCTATGGTTTGGAAAGGCGATGAAGAACTGGTTCAAGTTTTCAGCAGCCTTAAACGTGTTAGTGTTTGACAAGAATATTTCACCAATGACACCTGTTCGCCACCGCTGGGTAACGCGAAAACTGTTACCGGGAAAGATCGCCCGTCCGACAGTCGGCCGCGATATGAAATATGACAAATAGAGTGGTAATTTATACCGATGGCGCTTGTCGGGGTAATCCCGGTCCCGGTGGTTGGGGGGTCATCCTGAGGTATGCAAGCAAGCAAAAAAAGCTGAACGGATTCGAAGCGGAAACTACCAATAACCGAATGGAATTAACCGCTGCCATCGAAGGGCTTCGAGCACTTTCCCGTTCCTGCGATGTTGATCTAAACACGGACTCAAAATATGTTCTACAGGGGATTAATGAGTGGATCGACAACTGGAAAGCTAATGGTTGGAAAACGGCAGCGAAAAAACCAGTTAAGAATGCAGACCTCTGGCGGCTGCTGGATGAACAGGTACTAAGGCACCGGGTCAAATGGAATTGGGTAAAGGGGCATGCGGGCATTGAGGGTAATGAAGAGGCCGACAGGCTGGCGAATGAGGCGATAGACTTGATGATGGAAAAACCATGAGACAAATTATTCTCGATACCGAAACCACGGGGCTCGAAACCAGTCAGGATCATCGTATTATCGAAATCGGCTGTGTCGAACTTATCGATCGCCGGATTACCGATAATCACTGGCATCATTATATCAACCCTGATCGAGAGATTGATGCCGGTGCCTTCGAAGTACATGGTATTAGTAATGAATCGCTAAAAGATAAACCCCGGTTTAGAGATGTTGCACAGAATTTTATTGATTACATAGAGGGTGCTGAACTGGTTATTCACAATGCGCCCTTCGATATTGGTTTTCTCAATCATGAATTGAGTAAGCTGGATGGCGAAGTTACTAGCATAGATCGCTATTGCACTGTACTCGATACGCTGGTCATGGCTCGACAGAAACATCCTGGCCAGAAAAACAACCTCGACGCACTATGCAAGCGCTATGAGATTGACAATAGCCAGCGTAGTCTTCACGGTGCATTGTTAGACGCTCGCATCCTGGCCGATGTTTATTTGATTATGACCGGGGGGCAGACCGCGCTTATTCTTGACGAATCGCAGATTGAAGGTGCTTATAAAGTGCAGACCGGGCAGTCGAGACCGATCAGGCGAGATGGCCCCCTGCCTTTATGGACCGGCAGTGCGGACTCTGCACAGGCCCATCTTGAGTATCTTGAGTTTATTAAGCAGAAAAGTTCAGAGGCCGCCCGGAAGTAAACGATCGCCAGGAAACAGGTGGGTGCGAGAGTATCAACAATGCGGGCTACGAATGTTTCATGATTCTGGCCTTGTCGCGCTGCCAGTCCCGGTCTTTTTCGGTAGACCTTTTGTCATGGTGTTTTTTACCTTTACCCAGGCCAATCTTGATTTTTGCCCTGCCGCGACTCCAGTAGGCCGACATCGCGACGAGTGTATAGCCGCGCCTTTCTACGAGGCCGATTAAACGATCGATCTGGCTCTGATGCGCGAGTAATTTCCGTGTACGCGTGGCGTTTGGACTGACATGCGTGGATGCAGTATTTAACGGGGCGATGTGTGCCCCAATTAACCAGAGTTCACCGTTTTTAGCCATTACATAACTTTCTTTGAGCTGCAAATTTTTGTTACGCAGGCTTTTGACTTCCCAGCCCTCAAGCACAATGCCTACCTCGAGATCATCTTCGATAGAATAGTCGTGGCGTACTATACGATTCAGCGCGATAGTATTGTCAGTAGATTTTGTTTTCTTTTTACTGGTCATTATGGTGCAGTTACACTGCTAGTGGGCGGCGTGGCTATTCTCGTTTCAATTAGTTTGGATGACAAGTAAAACCTGCCTTTCAATTTCACCGTACAAGCTATATTATCTCGGTCTTGCAATGGTGACCTGCTTCGGTCCCTTCGTGACGATTATCTGTAAATCCCGCCAGGCCCGGAAGGGAGCAACGGTAGCAGGGACATTGGGTGCGAAGGTGTGCTGATGCAGGTTGCCTCCAAATTCTTAGACATCCGAATGATCAATTTCATAACCATAATTTCCTGCCGCTGGCTCACAGGGTTACTGCTAACTCATGCCAGGGGTTAACCCGTATATTGCACGAAGGCGACGCCCAAATTGATGAATATTTTATTATTCAATAACTTATCATAGAATATTGATATGATTGAAAATGATGGTTTGTGCCTGAACGAATTCAGGAAAAATCTGGCGGCCAATCTTGATCGTTCCCCCTTGATCCATAGCTATTGCTATGGATCGGCGGGCGACCAATCAACCTTCGCCTACAGGGATGTAGCGGTCCGGCGTCCCGGTGGTAGAGCAACGCAGGGAGCAGTTGCCGAGAAAGCCATATTTCCCCTGATCTTATTCACATGGATGTGATGTATGCAAGTAATGCAGGAGCATTTACTTGCTCGTCCCTTCATGCAACATACGGGTTAGATTCGTGAGTTATCAGGTTCTGGCAAGAAAATGGCGCCCAGCCAATTTTCAACAGATGGTGGGTCAGGAGCATGTGCTGCAAGCGCTGGTTAACGCACTGGATAGTAATCGCCTGCATCACGCCTATTTGTTTACCGGAACACGGGGTGTAGGTAAGACAACTATTGCGCGCATATTCGCTAAATCTTTAAATTGTGATACGGGTATCAGTTCTAAACCCTGCGGTAGTTGCTCCTCCTGTACTGAGATAGACGAGGGTCGCAGCGTCGATTTGATCGAAATCGATGCAGCTTCGAGGACCGGGGTCGATGATATGCGCGAACTGCTCGATAACGTGCAGTACGCTCCGACTCGCGGCAGGTTTAAGATTTATTTGATCGACGAAGTTCATATGTTGTCAAAGCATAGCTTTAATGCCTTGCTGAAGACGCTCGAGGAACCGCCGCCTCATATCAAGTTCCTGCTGGCCACCACTGATCCCCAGAAACTGCCAGTCACGGTATTGTCTCGATGTCTACAATTTAATTTGAAGCGTATGTCGAAACAACAAATCGAGTCACATTTACAGTATTTGCTTAACGAGGAACAGATAGAACACGACTCGGATGCGCCTGGTTTACTGGCCAGCGCTGCCGATGGCAGCATGCGTGATGCGCTAAGTCTTCTCGACCAGGCGATAGCTTACGGTGCTGGATCGGTCAAACAGGAAACGGTCGAGACAATGCTGGGATCGATTTCTCGTGACTATCTGATTAATCTCTTTAATGCCTTACTGCGCCAGGATGCCGCCGCAATTATTGCCGAATCGAGGAGTATTATTTCGCACAATCCGGACTATCAACGGGTTTGCGCCGAAATGATTTCTTTACTACAGCAGATGGCCATTTATAAAACCGATGCCAGCATTGAGCCGGAAGACGACATGCTCGGAGAGCAAATCACTGAATTAACCGCGGCCTTATCAAGCGAGGAAATTCAGCTCTATTACCAGATCCTGCTACAGGGACGCCATGATTTAAACATCAGTCCGGATGAAGCTGCTGGTTTTGAAATGCTAATGCTTCGACTATTCGCTTTTTCGCCAGATAATTCACAGGCCAGGGCCACCGAGGAAAAAAAAAGTCTGTAATTCGACAAACTCCGATAGTTGAAAATGCGATTCCCAAGAAAGAGGATATCGAGCCTCGGCTTGTTAGCAAGGAATCGCCGCACACTGCCATCGAGGCAACTCACCACCAACAAGATGCTCCAGTTCAGATCGATCAGCCCGTTGCAGTAACCGATACGCGCGCGCCCGTATTCGAGGTGACAGAAGAACCTGAGCCTGAACCTGAACCCTATTCAACTACCCTGCCTGTGGCTTCTGAAGCGGAATCCAGTGATTCGATCCACTGGTCGACCATGGCCTACGATCTTGGCCTGCTGGGATTGGCACAGGAAATCGCGGTGAATAGTACGCTCGACAAGCTAGATGATCATAAATTTTGTCTCAGCCTGAATCCTGAAATTTTTAAACTGATAGATTCGCAGATCGAGGACGAAATTAGACAGGCTATCGCATCAAAACTTGGGGTATCATTAAAACTCGAACTACTGGCGCAGGATCAACTGCTGGTGGAGACACCGCGGCAGTTCTTACAGCGTCGTTTGCAGGAACAGCGCCTGGCTGCAATCGATGAGATAAAACAGGATAGTACTGTCAGAAAACTAAGTGATGCTTTCGGTGCAGAACTTGTAGAATCCAGCGTGAGAAAAATTGATGATACTGCTATCCCAGGCAATCGCGATTAGAACATGCAGTGTTAAACTGAACGGTTAAACGAGAGGAATAGTGATGAAAGGCGCACTCGGCGATATGATGAAAAAAGCGCAGGAAATGCAGGAAAACATGCAAAATGCGCAAAAGGAACTGGCCAATAAAGAAGTGACCGGTGAATCCGGTGGTGGCCTGGTTAAGGTTGTGATGCGCGGAACTCATGAGGTTAATCGTGTCAATATTGACCAGAGCCTGATCGGGGAAGATAAGGATATGCTGGAAGATTTGGTGGCCGCAGCGATGAATGATGCAGTACACAAGGTAGAAAAAGCAAATCAGGAAGTGATGCAGGGAATGACCGCCGGGTTAAATTTACCCCCGGGATTCAAATTACCATTTTAGTAGTTTGTTTGAAGCTATAGGAATTCCTTGCTATGTCATCGTCCCCATCTCTGGCTGAACTGGTTACTGCGCTCACATGTCTTCCCGGCGTCGGACAGAAATCTGCGCAGCGCATGGCATTATATTTAATTGAACGCGATCAGAAAGGTGCGAGCAGAATCGCAAATGCAATGCTTGGCGCCCTCGAAAAAGTTGGGCATTGTAAACAGTGCCGAAATTTTTCCGACACTGATATATGTGAAATTTGTTCGAGTGGCAAGCGCAACTCCTCTACCCTGTGTGTCGTGGAAACGCCAGCCGACGTGCTCGCAATCGAAACTTCCGGCGCTTTTCAGGGTATCTACTACGTGTTGCTTGGTCGATTATCTCCACTTGATGGAATCGGGCCAGGCCAGCTAGGGCTGGATGAGTTGGAAAACTATCTGGCGCAAGGCAGCGTAGAGGAAATTATTCTTGCCACCAGTGCAACGGTGGAGGGCGATATTACCGCACAGTTTGTCGCCGATATTGCCCGAAAAACTGATATCAGAACTAGCCGCCTGGCACGTGGTATTCCCCTTGGCGGTGAGCTTGAATATGTCGACAGTGGTACATTATCGCGGGCACTTTCGGGTCGCCAGCAATTCGATTAATGAATTTTCGCAGCGCAGAAAGTGACGGGCAGAGTGACAAACATAGGAGCAGTGATTATGTCAGACACCATTTTTAGCAAGATCATTCGGCGCGAAATTCCCGCTGATATTGTTTACGAAGATGAAGAAGTTCTCGCCTTTCGGGATATTAGTCCGCAGGCGCCGGTTCATGTTCTGATTATTCCAAAATTAGAAATTGCTACCGTTAATGATATTCAGCCTGAACATGCCGAGATGATAGGAAAAATGGTCCTGGCTGCACAAAAGGTAGCCAAACAGGAAGGCATCGCCGAGGATGGTTATCGGCTGGCTATCAATTGTAACAAGCACGGCTGTCAGGTGGTGTTTCATTTACACATACACCTGATCGGCGGAAAGCAGCTACGGGGTTCTGCTGCCTGAGGTCGCTAATCTCCAAGCATTTTAAGGTAATTTTGATATCTGCTATCGGCAATATCGTTCCGTGTTACTGCTGAACTTACGGCACATTCAGGCTCATTCAGATGACGGCAATTATTAAAGCGACAATCAGCCGCGAAATGATGGATTTCACGGAATCCGTCACCTAGTGGCTTATTCTGGTCCAGGAGTGGGTTAAACCCACGAATGCCGGGAGTGTCAATCAATTGACCATTATTAGCGAGATGGTACAGGCGACTGGTTCTTGTCGTATGTCGGCCTTCTTCGTTGGCCTCGGAAATATCGGCAATCTTGATTTCTTCATCAGGCAGCATTGCCTGCGTAATCGATGATTTGCCGACACCCGATACCCCGCTTAGTACAGAACTATCATTATCGAAAACCGAAACCAGTCGATCCATGCCATAACCCGATTTGACGCTAATTGATAAAACTGCATATCCCAGCGGCGCATAGATCGTTTCCAGGCAGAAAGGGTCTTGTTCTTGTTCGACTAGCAAATCTATTTTGTTCAATATAATGACGGCATTGAGATCCTGTTGTTCGGCCGAGACCAGGTATTGATCGAGTAAATAAAGATTCGGCTCGGGTTTTACTGCAAGGCAAATCAATAACTGACTAATGTTTGCTGCGACTGATTTTGGTTGGCCGAATCCATCAAGCCGTTGTAAAAAATTATGCCGTGGTCGAATCGCGACGACGCGATGGTCGTTGGCGACCGTATGTTCGCAGACCACACGGTCACCGCAAACTATGGTGCCGAGGTTCGATCTGACGCGGCATTCAATCGAACCCATATCCATTGTTTCGACAATGATTTTGCCGCCATGATGGGAAATTACGAGGCCTTCGACATTGCTTTCATCGTTCGCGGAAATTGCATCCTGAGCTTGCTGGATTCGATTTTTTTGAAGTTGACTAAGCCTGCGTCGAGCCACAGCAAGTTAACCCGCTTCGCCGGCAACCGATTTTAAATGTTCTATGCGGATAGAAGCTGGGGGATGAGAATCGTAAAACATGGAATGTACCGGATCCGGCGTCAGGGTACTGGCGTTATCGCGGTACATGTTAACCAGGGCCGATATCAGTGCGCGATAGTCGCTATTCGATTTGGCGAATTCGTCAGCTTCAAACTCATGCTTTCTTGACAGGGCAGAAAACAGGGGGCTGACGAAATAGGTAAATACCGGCATCGTCAGTACAAACAGTAGCAGGGCGGTATGGGTTGAAGCTACCTCGACACCCATGGCTGTATAAAACCAGTCCGATTCCATGAGCCAGGCAAGCAATGCAAAACCGAACAATGTTATGACCAGCGAAATAAGCAGCGATTTTTTGATGTGATGGCGCTTAAAATGCCCTAACTCATGTGCGAGCACTGCTTCAACCTCTGCCTCGGACAGGGTTTCAAGCAAGGTATCATAAAAAACGATTCGTTTGTTTTTACCAAATCCGGTGAAATAAGCATTTCCATGCGCTGATCTTCTTGATCCGTCGATTACATAGACACCCTCACTATGAAATCCGCAGCGTTGCAACAGGTTGTCGATACGAGATTTTAGAGATGCGTCTTCCAGGGCGCTGAATTTATTAAACAACGGGGCAATAAAAACCGGCCAGGCCCATATCATCAGCAACGAAAACGTGGTCCACACCAGCCAGGCGTAAAACCACCAGTACTGGCCGGCCTGATTCATTATCCATAATATGGTAGCAATTAACGGCAGACCTAAAATCAACATCAATAGCGCGGTTTTTAGCAGATCAAGAAACCAGGTTTTCCAGTTGGTCTGGTTAAACCCGTATCTTTGTTCTACCACAAAGGTATGGTATAGCGAAAATGGTAAATCAATAATTGAGGTGAGAATGACGAGGGAAGCAATCACGGCGATACCATTGATTAATGCTGCGAGCTGATGATCTGCCCACCATAGATCGAGGGCGTTCAATCCCCCGCCAAGAGTCCAGAACAGCAGCCAGACAGTTTCCCAGGCCAGTGAAATCCTGCCCACACGTAACTTGGTGCAGGAATAATCGGCGGCTTTCTGGTGGTCCTCAAGCCTGATTTTGTCGGCGAATTCCTCAGGCACCTTGTTCCTGTGTAGCCGAATATGATTAAGCTGGCGTTGTGATAACCACAGTCGAACAGTAACCGAGGCTAGCAAAAATAATAAAAAGAGTAATGTAAAGCTGTGCATGGATCGACCTACCGATTTAAAACTTGCTATAGTTTAACTCAAGGAGCCTCTGATTAATTCCGAGTCATTCAGATGCGCAGTTAAAATGAGTCAGGTCGAGGCGCGAATCGCAACGAATAGTAACTCTATTCGTAAGATTTGCAACGAAGAACTGGCCGGTCCGACGTCTCGGCATTTTAACCAGCAGCTGTTGATTCATGAATTGATCAGAGGCTCCTTAATATTTCGAACTTAAAGGAGACTCTGAACAATGCCCATAAATCCGATGAGCATGATAACGAGTATTCGAACACATCTGCAGTCATTTCGAGGAGAAACTAGAAATGTCGATCAATAACAGCAATTTAATCTGGGTAGACCTGGAAATGACGGGTCTCGAACCCCAGCTCGATGAAATCATCGAGATAGCAACGGTTGTGACGGACAAGGATCTCAATATACTTGGCCAGGGTCCGGTTATAGCCATATACCAGCCCCCGGAAGTAATGAATGCCATGGACGAATGGAATACGAGCCATCACGGTGATTCCGGTTTGAGTGAAAGGGTGGCCAACAGCAAGTACGGCAGACTGGAAGCGGAACAGGAAACTCTGGAGTTCCTGAATCAATACCTGGACCCAGGGAAATCACCAATGTGTGGCAATAGCATTTGCCAGGATCGGCGGTTTATGGCACGGCTGATGCCAGATCTCGAGTCATTTTTTCATTATAGAAATCTGGATGTGAGTACCCTTAAGGAGTTGGCTAGCCGCTGGAAACCGGAAGCCATGGAAGGATTTATCAAAAAAGGCGCTCACCTTGCGCTGGACGATGTACTGGAATCAATTGACGAATTGAAGCATTATCGGGATCACTTCCTCAGGCTCTAGGTGGGTGTCGTAAAAAGTCGTCTTGCGCCCCCTGGCCGCGTCGCCTAAAGCGCCTACTGTTGGTGAAAATGTGCTCGAAGACCCAAAGCAGCTACGCTGGGGCCAGCTTTGCTCATTTACTCCGTGTAAACTGCGCTTCTGCGCGCATTTTCGCCTTGCCAGGAAACACAATCCAACCTTTTAAAACACCCCCTAGGGCACCGAAAAACCTGGCATATTCAGGATATCGGCAACTGGTGGCTTAACCCATATTCTACCGCTTATTAATACCTTGAAGAAGGCCTGACCCGAAACCCGGTGCCGAAAAAGTTGGTAATAGAAACCCTGATAATATAGGATTTTGCCAAATTTAGCGGAGCACTCCCAAAAAGCGAACATGAAATTACGTCTACCTGATTTTAAAACTGGTCGAGTACTGGTTGCTGGCGATCTAATGCTTGACCGTTACTGGTATGGAAGTACTTCTCGAATCTCACCGGAAGCGCCTGTACAAGTGGTAAAGGTCGGAGAGATTGAGCAGCGGGCAGGCGGTGCAGGAAATGTTGCGTTAAATATTGCCGCCTTAAGTGGCCGGGTAAATTTGCTCGCACTAGTCGGAACCGACGAACCCGCTTCGGCATTAGAAAGCCTGCTATCAGATCGCAAGGTTGCGTGTCATTTTGTTGCGCCAGAGGGTTGTCGCACGATTACAAAATTACGCGTGATAAGTCGCAACCAGCAACTCATCCGCCTGGATTTTGAAGATACTTTCTCTGCAGCAAACAGCGAGCAATTAATCGATCGCTACGAACAACAGGTGCTCAACTGTGATGTCGTGGTTCTTTCAGACTACGGCAAGGGCACACTACAAAATATTCCTGCATTGATATCATCGGCGCGTAAATCTGGTAAAGCTGTATTGGTAGACCCGAAAGGCAATGATTTTTCGATTTATCAAAATGCCACCCTGATTACCCCAAACCAGGCCGAATTCGAAGCGGTGGTAGGTCCATGTGATTCCGAATCAGATTTCATCGAAAAAGGTACTCGCCTGCGCACCGAAATCAATCTCGAAGCACTATTAGTCACTCGAAGTGATAAAGGTATGGTTTTGTTTCAACGTGATGCAGAACCTTTTGTGCAGGCGACTCATGCACGTGAAGTTTATGATGTTACCGGTGCGGGTGATACCGTAATAGCGACTCTGGCTACTGCTCTCGCTGCTGGAAGCGATCTCGTAGAAGCCACTCAAATTGCCAATCTCGCTGCTGGAATCGTGGTTCGTAAGTTGGGAACCGCGACTACCAGCATCAAGGAAATTCAATCCGAGATGCTAAAACATTCACCACTCAAACGAGGCGTTACCGACGAAGCATCGCTGTTGGAGCTGTTACAAAAGGCAAGGGATGCGGATGAGAAAATTGTCATGACCAACGGCTGTTTTGATATATTACACGCTGGTCATGTCGCTTATTTATCGAAGGCCGCTGAGCTAGGCGACCGTTTGATCGTCGCTGTTAATATGGATAAATCGGTGCGACAACTGAAAGGGCCCGACCGCCCGATAAACAACGAGATGCAACGCATGGCAGTTTTATCGGCACTGGAAAGTGTCGACTGGGTTGTGCCTTTTGGTGAAGAAACCCCGGCTCGACTGATAGCACAATGCTTACCTGATATACTCGTAAAAGGTGGCGACTATCGGGCCGAGGACATTGCCGGCGGTCAGGCCGTTGTCGATAACGGCGGTGAAGTAAAGGTACTGGACTTTGTTGATGGGCTTTCAACCACCGCGGTGATCAACGCGATTAAGAAGAAGGTGTAAATATGATTGTGGTAACCGGTGCAGCCGGCTTTATTGGAAGCAATATCGTCAAGGCCTTAAATGATCGAGGGCGCAGCGATGTGCTAGTAGTCGACGATCTTAGCGACGGCAAAAAAATGTTCAATCTGGCCGACTGTGAAATCATGGATTATCTCGACAAAGACCGCTTTATCGAGGCTATCGCCGATGGTGGATTCGATGACAAGATTGAAGTCATCTTTCATGAGGGCGCCTGTTCATCGACGACCGAATGGGACGGGCGTTTTATGATGGAGAATAACTACGAGTATTCAAAGCAGCTCCTGCACTACTGCCTTCAAAACAAGACACAATATATTTATGCATCATCGGCGTCGGTTTACGGTGGCAGTAGTGAATTTGTCGAAAAGCGTGAAGTCGAAAAACCGTTAAACGCTTACGCTTATTCAAAATTTTTGTTTGATCAATATGTGCGTCAACTAGGCAAAACATCGTCGCAGGTAGCCGGACTTCGTTACTTCAATGTCTACGGACCTCGCGAACAGCATAAAGGCAGCATGGCGAGTGTCGCCTTCCATTTCAATAATCAGATCAGGGAAAATGGAATCTGCCGATTATTTGAAGGCTACGATGGCTACGAAAATGGCGGCCAGCAACGTGATTTTGTTTTTGTCGATGACGTCGTGAAGGTCAATTTGTGGCTGTGGGATAATCCACAAATCAGCGATATTTTTAACTGTGGTACGGGTCGATGCCAGAGCTTTAATGATGTTGCAACAGCGGCGATTAACTATCACAACAAAGGAAAAATAGAATACATCCCTTTTCCGGACAGCTTAAAGGGCGCCTACCAGAGCTATACCCAGGCCGATATTTCCAGACTACGCGATGCGGGCTTCAGCGAACCCTTTAAAACAGTCGAACAGGCAATCCCTGAATACATGGACTGGTTGAGTAATCAGCATTTTATCGGCCAGTAACATGCCACATCAGCAGTCCCCCGCCCCTGCCATACTGGTTATCGGACCATCATGGGTGGGCGACATGGTAATGGCACAAAGTTTGTTCAAACTTTTAAAGCACCGATTACCAGAATGCCTGATTGATGTCGTCGCTCCAGGCTGGTCGCTACCGATTATTCAGCGTATTCCCGAGGTTCGAGATGCGCATGTCCTAAACGTTGGTCATGGTGAGGGCGGCCTCCAAAAGCGATATCAACTGGGTAAGCAATTGCGTAGCAAAAACTATTCACAGGCAATTGTTTTACCACGCTCATTTAAATCTGCGCTGGTTCCCTTTTTTGCCAAAATCCCACAACGCACCGGCTTTAAAGGCGAATTTCGCTATGGCCTTTTGAATGACATTCGACCATTCGATAAAAAATACCTGGATCAAACCGTGAAGCGTTTTAGCTATCTCGGCCTAAAACACAGCAGCGATGAACTCGAAGTTTTTCAGCCTGGCCTGGATGTAGATAAAGAAAACGCACAGAACTGTATAGAGAGACTCGGCCTTGACGCGGGAAAGTATACAGTGGCCTTGTTACCCGGTGCGGAATATGGCCCCGCCAAACAATGGCCGAAAAGTCATTTTGCTGATTTAATCAGGCGAATCGAACAGGCGGGGGCACAAGCCTGGATAATTGGTTCTGCAAAGGATCAACCCATGGCGCAGGAAATTGTTGCCCTCGCTGGTGGAGCAGGTGTCAATCTTTGTGGCAGT
>JBGUEB010000090.1:0-12186 GCA_041821565.1 Gammaproteobacteria bacterium
GTATGAGCCTTTTTGTGCCCGTACTAAATTTAACGCGAACCGACTCGTATTCTTAATATTCAACAGGTGTCGGTGCAGGGACAGGTAAATTCAGTTCTTCAAGAACCCGTCGCAGCTGATCGGGATAATCGGTAATAATGCCATCGACACCCATTTCTATCAGATCGCGCATGCGCCCGGGTTTATTAACGGTCCAGACATTTACCGACAGGCCCAGCTCATGTGCAAGCTTTATGGAATCGGCGCTGACTTCTTTATGGTAGGAAGACCAGATAGTACCCCCGGCAGCCCTGATCGCGCGCGCTGCGCTGCCGTCGAAATTATCCACGTCAAAGCCATTCAACCAGGGTGATGGACCCGGAATACCAATTTGCAGGTTGTTCAACCAGGTCTGGTTGACGGTTAGATACGATGTAGTAACGCCAGGGGCCAAATCCTGTACATATTGTAGCGCACGCCAGTCGAATGATTGCACAACAACCCGGTCATGCATCTTGTAAGATTCGATGACGCCAATAACAGTTTCTACGAATTCTTTCGGTGGTAAAGTCAGTTCCGGATTTTCCGGATTGATTTTAACTTCAATATTAAATCGCACCCTGTTGTTGCCTGATTTATTAACAAGTTGGAATACCTCGTCCAGAGTCGGCACGGCTGTGCCGTCAACCGCCTGTTGATCGGGGTAGCGTTTTGCATATTTACTAACTGGATTTAAGCGTCCGACATCGTAGGATTTTAAAACTTTTAGCGTCATTGAATGGATACTGGGGCTGCTATGTAGCAACCAGGCTCCATTGCTGTCACGAGCAATTTCCGGTTCAAGGCGCGGGTTGTGAAGGAGCACGACATGACCGTCTTTGGTAACCGCGAGGTCCAGCTCAAGCGTCGTCACACCAATGGAAAGCGCTGTTGCAAAGCCGGGCAGGGTGTTCTCCGGCATTAAGCCGCGTGCCCCACGATGGCCTTGCAGGTCCAGGCTCTGGGCTGTGCCTGTTAAGCCAATTAATCCCATCATGACAATGCCTTTGGTTATTTTTACGAGCAAACTTTCAGATTGAATTGCCAATATTAATCCAGGCGTTTTTCGGTCTTTGGGTCGAACAAGTGGATCTTGTCCGGTTTGATATGCATTGGCAAAACTTCGCCCATCTTAAAATGTTGGATACCAGCAAGTCTGATTGTCATGTCCGTCTGGTCTTCGCCAAAGTGACCGTGCACCAGCGTGTCCGATCCCAGGTGCTCGACCAGTTTGGTTGTGAGATTCCTGTTGTCATCACCGTTATCAGCTAGCTCCAGATCCTCTGGGCGGATACCAAGAACGACTTCCATATTGTTATATGGGCTAAAAATCCCCTCGGGCAAGGTAAAAGAAACCCCGCCATTGAGATCGACAGCACTACCATCGGCATTGATTTGGGCGGACGCGAAGTTCATCGCCGGTGAGCCGATAAAGCCAGCCACAAAAAGCGACGCCGGGCGTTGATAGAGCTCTATTGGTGTGCCCAGTTGCTCTACCATGCCTTCATTTAACACCACGAGGCGGTGTCCGAGCGTCATTGCTTCGACCTGGTCGTGGGTGACATAAACGCTGGTGGTACCCAGCTGTTCCTGCAGGAGTTTAATTTCGATGCGCATTTGCACGCGCAGCTTGGCATCGAGGTTTGAAAGTGGTTCGTCAAACAGGAATACACTGGGTTCGCGCACAAT
This sequence comes from Gammaproteobacteria bacterium, assembly GCA_041821565.1. Taxonomy (GTDB): domain Bacteria; phylum Pseudomonadota; class Gammaproteobacteria. The sequence continues at coordinate 1,708 of JBGUEB010000090.1, forward strand.
GGCCCGACCCATGGCCACGCGTTGACGCTGCCCCCCGCTGAGTTGTCGCGGTTTGCGGGTTAGCTGATCCTCTGTCAATTCCAGGATATCGGCTGCTTTTTTAACGCGCTGCTGGATCTCTGATTTCGGCAGGCCTCTTATTTTTAAACCATAGGCCATATTGTCGAATACGTTCATGTGTGGATAGAGCGCGTAGTTCTGAAACACCATGGCAATATCCCTGTCCGCCGGTTCGAGATTATTAACTTCGCGGCCGCCAATGCTAATCGTGCCCTGGGTCACTGTTTCCAGGCCGGCAATCATTCGCATCAAGGTTGACTTGCCGCAGCCTGACGGGCCAACCTCGAATACCTGCACGATATGAGGTTGTTCTTTGGCACGAAACGCTGCTATCGCCGCAGTCATGGTTTCGGTGTAATTACCCTTGTAACTTGGCGCTACCCTGTAGTCGGATTGTGATGCGTTAAAGTCGTTGGCAATTTTATTCACGCGTTCGCCGTTGACTCCTCCCATCGCATGCCACCATTGAATTTCGGTCGCCGCCTGGGCAGCGCCGAAAGAAAGTGCAAGCAGGCCCGAGAGGACTGATTTAAATATTGTATTTTTAATCACTTTTTTCTCCTTAGGTTGAATAGTCCCGAGCCTCCCGATGGGGACTCCAAACCAGATCTGCTGGCGTAATTTATTGTCGAGTTCCGAAGTGCGACGCCAAAACACTTACGATTATGTCAAACCTACTCCTAATTACAGGAAGATGACAATTATCTAGATGAGGAGGCTATAGTGCCTTTTAAGGGGGCGGTGACAAATGATACGCATACGCAACTGTCACCGACCCCTTTTTCAGGTTAACAACAATAATTTCGACTATACATAACCTGGGGTTCTGATTTCCCAGATTGATGATTTTGGCAAAAGGAACGCCCGGAAATATTACTGGGCGACACCCTCGAAAGGCAGGAGAAGGTTCAGACTTCTATGAAGCTATTGACACCAAAAGTTATCATTTACCTGATCGGGGCGATCAGCGGTGCCGCCATGCAGATGAACTGGATGGCTAACGGTTCGCTGTTAACCGAATACGTGCTGCTGGAGGCCATTTTTCGATTAGCTGCGGGCGCTATTTTCACGGCCTTCGTATTCTGGCGCATTCATTTGTGGACCATGAATCGTGCTGGCAACGAAGCAGGAGAAACCCGGTGCAGGCAACTGGAATTCTGGAACGCCTGTTCTTTTGCGCCGGCACTCATCGTGCTTCTCGGCATTAACGGTACCATGATGACGCGGGAGTTTGCGGTTGTGATTATTGGCGCCGTGATCGGCTTAAATCTACTGGCTCACATGTTATTTAATTCAAAATTGTCACTACTGAAAGGACATGGCAGCCTGGGGATCCTGTTCCTGATTTCAGGTTTTGCAGCGCTGATTTATCAGCTTAGCTGGCAGCGTGTGCTATTCGCCACATTTGGAGTCGACATGGAATCCGTGACCCTGGTTGTTTCGGTATTCATGTTTGGCCTCGGAATCGGATCAATCATCGGCGGAATATTTTCGGAACGTTTTCCTGGCAGGCTTCGCGAAATGTTCTTTGCCTGCGAGGTATTAACAGGAATATTTGGTCTTGCAAGTATTGCGATCATACGTGGTGCCAGTGATGTAGCCATACACGGAAGTTTTCTAACCGTCGCTATGACAATCTTCGCTATTCTATGCCTGCCAACCATGATGATGGGGGCGACTCTTCCGATCCTGGTTACCTACATTAATAGAGAGAGGAAAAATGTTGGTAGTAGCGTCGGCTGGCTTTACTTTGTAAACACGGTTGGTTCTGCACTTGCGGCCCTGCTGACGGTAACTCTAATTTTTCCGGCAATCGGTTTGCAGGGGGCCGTTTGGACCGCGGCCGTATTTAACTTTCTCGTGGCCTGGCTGGTGATTCAAAATACCAGGACCGCATCGAGCGTCTCTTCGCCTGTATCAGGGGAGGTCGCATGAGCCTGCGTTCAGTAACTTTAATTCTGGCCTTTTTAACCGGATACCTGACCCTTAGCCTGGAGATGATCTGGATTCGGATTATCGATTTTGCACGGCACGGACTACCGGAAACTTTCGGATTTGTATTGAGTGCATTTCTGCTTGGAATCGCGCTGGGTGCCTACATTGCCGGGCGTTTGTCTTTGAACAGGAGCGGCGATGTTTTCAGATCAGTGTCCTATTTATTAATTGCTGCTACTTTTTTAAGCTTTTTCTCCATTCCCGTTGTGGTTGAGACCTTCACTGTTTCATATCAAGTTGGCCTGGCAATGTCCTTTTTATTTATTACCCTGGTGGCCTGTGCGTATGGAGCGATCTTTCCGATGTTATGCCATGCCGCAATTGGGTCGACGGAGTCGGTCGGGCGTAAAATTTCTTACATTTACCTGGCTAATATCCTGGGAGCGACGCTTGGCCCCCTGTTGACAGGTCTGTATCTATTCAACCATGTTAGTCTGCCCACCATTGTTCTGGGTATTGCCGTATTGTCAGCGCTTGCTTCTGTAGCCCTGTATACAGGGTCAGTCGCTTCAGGCAGTCGAAAACTAATCTATGCAGTGAGTTTAATCGTGCTAAGTGCAGTTGCATTTCAAACCCAGGGCACTCTTTACCAGGATATCTATGCAAAACTCCAATACAACACCGGTTGGTCGAAAAAGGGGCCGTTTAAGCATGTTGTCGAAAACCGCAGTGGATTAATAACGGTTGAACAGGCGAAATATGGAGGGGATCCGATATACGGTGGCGGTGTCTGGGATGGCCGTTTCAATATAGATCCGGTTTTTGATCTTAATGGTATTAGTCGTGCCTATTTCGTTGCTGCATTGCACAGGAAACCGACTGAAGTGCTTGAAATTGGCTTATCGAGCGCAAGTTGGGCCCTGGTGCTTGATTCTTATGAGCTCATCGAGTCACTCGATGTTGTCGAGATCAATCGCGGTTACCCTGAAGTTATTCGTCACTATCCCGAACAGAGCCGGTTGTTTGAATCCGACAAGACGCGGATACATTTCGATGATGGCAGGCGCTGGCTAACCCGCAATCCAGCACGAAAATTCGATCTAATCGTAATGAATACCTCTTTTCATGGTAGGAGCAATATAACCAATCTGCTGTCGCAGGAATTCCTCGAAATCATGAAGTCCCATCTAAAGCCAGGAGGTGTCGCCTATTACAACACCACATATTCAGAGGATGTCATTTTTACAGCGGCGCATGTTTACAGGTATGTTTTACAGTATCAGAATTTTATCGCGGTTAGTGATGTGCCGTTCGACATGTCTAGACAGGAGATAAGGGAAAACCTTCGAAAATTTACCAAAGGGCCGATGGCAGCGATGCATCAGTCTAAAATACATAAACCGGTATTTGGAAACCTGGTGGCCACCGATCTGGTCGATATTAGTAAGGCCTACCGAAACAGGTACGGGTTGGTAAAGATTACCGATGACAACATGGCCACCGAGTTTCCGCGCCAAAGTCCGGCGGCAGGGGTACCCTGGGCCGCTTTCCTGGTGAAAATTTGGCGCTAGGCGAAAATCGATTAGCCACAGAATCTATATAGCCTCTATTTATTAGTTCTCACTTTTACACCATATGGGGGATGAGGAATTAACCGACTGATGTTAATCTTGGGGTCATCTACAAAAGACCTGGTTAGCAGTAATCGTTTTTAAAACTGGTAGTTTTCGAAGTGGCTAATACAGGTTTCATAGTACACTGATAAGAAAAAATCGGGAGATGTTAAGATGGTTTTTGCCGAAGAAAGAAGTTGTACTACCCAGTTTGAACTGGGCCAAATGTTCAGAAAAGCCGAACCCCGAAGCAAGGACTATAACAAGGCGGCCGAGTGGTTTACCCATTCCGCGGAACACGGATATCGTAAAGCCCAGTATATGATTGGTGTGATGTATGCCAGGGGTTTAGGTGTTAGATGCGATTATGTGCGAGCTTATGCCTGGTTAAAAGTAGCCGCGGCCCAGGGTTCGCACAGGGCCATTGTTTACCTTAAAAAACTGGCGGTGAAAATGCGATCCGATCAGCTTTCACGAGCACATGTCCTCGCCAGGTTTTATTACCAGAGATACGTCGCGGCCTTTGCTACTTAGAGGCAGGTGTTGTGCGCCGGTAATAATGATGCGCCAATCTGGATATTTTTCACAAACATCACAGCGCCTTTCGTAATTTGACAGTTAAACACCGTCGGTTCGACCCCCGCCTTAGGATACTTCTTGCATCGAATGCGATTCACTCCACCTAGTATTAATTCTGAAATCAGCCCTGAGCCGTTACTCCATCAAATTTGTGCAGAGACTTTCCGGGTGTTCCACTTGGCTCAGTTATCCGAGCTCGATATAATTTCGGATTAAATCGGAGTAATCTGAAAAGATTGTTTTACAGTCTAGCATGCTCTCTAGTTTTTCTTTAAGCAGTAGCGAAGATGGTATGGGACGAAAACCAGGTTTGAGCTTAAAAATGAAGAATTGTCTTTAAGGCCCTGGATTGGAATCAACAAAATGAAACAGGTGAATATTGTTTTCAGCCCGTTGCAGCGCCGGTTGTCCACGCGCTCACTCCTGGTGCTTGCTACTTTATTAATCTCATCCTGTGCCAATGAACTTTTTAGAACCCCGGTTCCGCCTGAGCTGGAAGAGGTGGCCGGGGTTGCGGACATGGCCCATGTTCGAGCCTGGGGTGATAGTTTCGACCCGGCATGGCAGGCCGATGTTGTTCAATCGATCCGGGATGAACCCGAGGGCCTGTTTCCGCGCGGCCCGAAGGGTGAATTTCAATACAGCGGCTTATCGCTGTCCGGCGGCGGCGAACATGGTGCCTTTGGTGCTGGTTTCCTCAAGGGCTGGAGTGCGTCTGGCAGCCGCCCGGTTTTCAAGGTTGTTACCGGCGTTAGCACGGGTGCGTTGATTGCACCATTTGCGCTATTGGGCTCCGAGTATGACGACACCCTGGAAGAGGTCTACACCCAGGTCACTGCCGATGATATATATCTGAAAAAATCTATTTTGGGCGCCTACTGGCGCGAGTCCCTGGCCGATAATCAGCCATTGCGGAATATGGTGGAAGAGTATGTCACTGATGAGATCATCGATGCGATAGGAATGGCGCACAACAATGGGCAACGCCTGTTAATCAGTACGACAAATTTTGATGCGCAGCGAGCGGTGATCTGGAGCATGGGTGCGGTCGCGAATAGCAGGCATGCCGATGCCTATGAGATATTCAGAAGTATCTTGGTGGCGTCAGCGGCTATTCCGATTTTGTTTCCACCAACATTTATCGAGGTCGAAGCCGAGGGAGAAGTATACGACGAGATGCACGTCGATGGTGGCACCTTGGGGCAAATGGTCTACTTCGGTTCTACGATTGACTGGAAGGCGGCGCTTCGGAAAGTAAGCGGTGATAAAGAACCGGTTGATAACAGTGTGCTCTACATCGTTGTTGATGGTGAGACCGATCACCACTACGACGTCGTCCCGCGCCGCCTGACACCGATTGCCAATCGCACTATCAAAACCATGGTCAAGGCTTCGGTCCTGTCATCGCTTTACAAGATGTTCCTGCACGCCGAAGTCAACGGTTATGATTTCAAATATGTCAGTTTACCGAAGACATATGAACCTTTTGACGATACGCCTTACGATCCGGAAGAAATGCGGCGCATGTTCCGAATCGGGCATAAAATGGGAATGGAAGGAGATTCCTGGCTATCGTCCCCGCCTGAATTTTGAATCCCTGCAGTTCTGGTAGATACTGCTTATGTAATTTTTCAGCCAATCCAATTCAGTTTGTCGGGGTGATCGATCGTGAAGTCGCCACGAACAGGCGTAGCAGAGGAATTTAAGTAAATGAAAATAGCCACGTTTAGAATCAACGGTGAGCGAAAAGTAGGTGTGGTCGACGACCAGGCTGGGACAGTCACACCATTTAACTTATCCGCGGATCAGGTGCAGCAAGGCATTCAGTTTCTGGTTGAGCAGCACGCGGCTGGCGCCGAACTGCCGACAACCGGTACCGCTGTGTCGTTCGACGATATAGTGCTGGAAGCACCCTTGCCGCGCCCTTGCCGCAACGTTTTTTGCGTTGGTAAAAATTATTATGATCACGCCCAGGAGTTCGCCAACAGCGGTTTCGATGCTGGTAGGCCTGAGGATGCGGTGCCAGGATACCCAATCGTATTTTCCAAGGTCCCTGAATCGGTGATTGGCACGGGCAGCTTCATCGAATACGACTCGGCGGTGTCCGCTGCCATCGATTATGAAGTCGAACTGGCCGTTATTATTGGTAAGCGCGGGCGTGGTATCAGCGTTGAAAACGCGCTCGATCATGTCTGGGGATACACCATAGTCAACGATGTCACCGCTAGAGACCTGCAGTCTAAGTATAGTCAGTGGCTAATCGGTAAGTCACAGGATACTTTTTGTCCAATGGGGCCCGTTGCAGTTACCCGCGATGAGATCAATCTGGCTGATACCGGCCTGCGTACCTGGGTCAACGGCGAACTGCGCCAGGATTCGAATACCAGTCGCCTGATCTTTGATGTTCCAACCATCATCCAGGCGATTTCTGAAGGCGTGACACTATTGCCGGGAGATGTGATCGCAACCGGGACTCCAGCCGGCGTTGGTATTGGATTCAAACCACCCAGGTATTTGCTCGATGGAGATGTGGTGTGCTGTGAAGTCGATGGCATCGGTCAACTCGAGAACAGAATAAAACAACGTAAACCCCAACCCGCATAGCTATTCCTATTACCGAACATGTCAGATACCGGAACTTGTTTTATCGTCCTGTGTCACAAACTTCTGTAGCCTGTAATTATTAATTAAAAATAAAACCGGTAGCTGAATGTTTAACACGACTGATCGTTTTGGGCTTGTTGCTATTATATTGCACTGGGTAATAGCCCTGACAATATTTGGCCTGTTTGGGGTGGGCTGGTACATGATCGATCTGACTTACTATGACGAGCTTAAATACACTATGCCGACTATTCATAAAAGTATCGGCATGCTGTTGATATTCGTTTTCGTATTCTCGGTGATCTGGAAATTGATCAATTTAACGCCAAAACCAGTCGAAGGCAGTACCCGCTTTGAAATTATCGCATCCAAACTGGCGCACCTCGGGCTTTCTGGTTTGATTGCAATAATCCTGATAAGCGGATACTTGATTCCCACCGCAAAAGGATTGGGCATCAGTGTATTTGGCTGGTTTGAAGTGCCGGCAACAATAACCAGCATTCCTCAACAGGAAGATATAACCGGGATGATTCATAAGTATCTGGCTTATACGATTATTGGGCTCGCCCTGTTACACGCAGCTGCGGCGCTGAAACATCATTTTATTAATAAGGACGATACCCTGAGAAGAATGTTGGGCAGGGTGTCGCGAAACAAGTAGTTCACATAACAGTAACCTCATAGGAGTTAGTAGTATGAAGCTAAAGAGAATGTTAGGCCTGGTTTTGGTCGTGGGTATGATGTCATCTGCATCATTGATGGCTGCGGACTATGTAATCGACAAGAAAGACCAGCACGCCAGTGTCAATTTCAAGGTAAGTCACCTGGGCTTTTCCTATATCACTGGCAGGTTTAATGATTTTGAAGGCGGCTTCAGTCATGACGCCAGCAATCCTTCCGCTTCGAAGGTTAGTGTAACGATTAATGCCAGGAGCCTTGATACCAACCATGCAGAGCGTGACAAGGCTCTGCGCAGTGAAAATTTCTTAGATGTAGCAAAATATCCCACAATTACTTTTGAGGGCACTGAATACGTGGCTGGATCGGATGGAGACAAGCTCATGGGTGTCCTCACCATGCATGGTGTGACCGAAGCCGTTACCATCGATGTCAATCACGTCGGTGAAGGTGCTGATCCCTGGGGCGGCTATCGTAGTGGTTTCGAGGGAAATATCACGCTGAAAGTTGGCGATTTTGGTATGCCTGAATGGGTTGGTGATGTTCAAATTTCTTTGAATGTCGAGGGGGTTCGACAATAGTTTAGATATATTGCTACCGGTCAGTTATTCCCGTAGTTACCGTGAGCCCTATCGATAACGGGCTGTCGACTAGACCAGTGATCCATTGCCAATTCGCATAAAGCAATTTATCCGAATACTGCTCTAACACTGCTAGAATGTAGCCACGAGCTATGAAAACATCACCTCAAATTGAAACCCTTTTGCAAAAACTGGCAGATATTCTGTATGCCGGAATACCACGATCGCGGCCATCTTTGAATTCTCTGCAAAACTGTAAAATAATTTCTCACCGAGGCGAACACGATAACAATTCTGTGATGGAGAATACGATTGGCGCTTTCGACCGCGTCGTAGAAAGGGGAGTATGGGGAATCGAGCTCGATGTGCGATGGACCAGCGATTTGAAACCGGTGGTGATTCACGACACCGATTGCAAGCGCGTATTTGGTAAATCACTGGTAGTTAACAATGTCACGCTGGCTGAGTTGCAGAACCTGGTACCAGAAATTCCCAGTCTCGAACAGGTCATTCAAAGGTATGCAAAAAAAGCCCACCTGATGGTGGAGCTGAAACAGGAATCATTTGCAGATTTTGAATCGCAACGCGAGTGTTTGAAGAAACTGTTTGCATCGCTGATACCCGCACAGGACTTCCATATTCTCGCACTTTCACATCATCTTTTTGATCTTGTCGAATTTCTTCCAGAATCTGCGCTGTTGCCTGTGGCAGAGCTTAATATCGGTGATTTCAGTCAGAAATCGCTACAGAATAATTACGCCGGCATCAGTGGTCAGTACCTGTTAGTCACTAAAAAGCTGATTCAAAATCACGCACAAATCAATCAAAAAGCAGGGACAGGATTTGTGTGTTCCAGATACTGTTTTTACCGTGAACTGAATCGAGGAGTGGAATGGATTTTCACCAATCATGCATTGAAAATGTACGCGATCAGGAATAAATTGCTGCAATCGAAATAAATCGATCTGGCTGATTGAAAACAAATCACCAGCCGTACAATATACTTCTTAGTTTGAACTCTGCGTATTCCCCGCCATTGGGGTGGAAATTAAATCCTGTTCTGAGGTCGGTGTTTTGAAGTTCGAGTCGGCATCTTCCCCGTTTTTTGTCATATCCGCGGTTTCAGCAAATGCATCTTCAGTGTTTACATCAGTTTTCATCAAATTGACTGTTTCGGTAAAATCTTCCTCATCACTATCGGCTGCTTTATGTTTCGAAGGGTCGACCAGTTCCATTTCCGCAAAAGGATCTGGAGCTTTTTCGGGGGCGACAATTTCAACGGGCTCAACCTCGGCCGCAGCATCGACCATGTCCGCATCGATTAAAGGATCGGCGAAGACTCCTCCGGTGGCAGTCTGAATAAACTCTGAATCGATGTTCGAAGCGTCTGCTTCCAATTCGGAAAAAGGATCGAATGATTCTTTTTCGGTAGCAGTATTGACGGGGGTAGTCTCGATTGCTTCTGCTTTTACAGTGGCTGGAGTTGGAATTGATTCGAAAACAGCTTCAACTAAAGGTTCTTCAGCAACATCCTCGACGGGGTCAGGTTCAACGGCGGCGCTAACGGGTTCGTCGGCCGGAGTACTTTCGACAGGTTCATCGACGGCAATCGCCTCGGCTGGTTCATCACCAACAATATTATCGATAGCCTCGGCTGTGACAGCCCGGGTTTTGATGACTGCGTTGGTCGCCCTGCCGGTTGTGTACTGGATATCAGGGGGTTCTATCTGCATTAAATAAGCGTCGAGACCCGGTTTCAGGCCATAGCCATCGGTGGTGACCCGCAGACGCCTGTTTAAAGCATAAAGCAGACTTAAAACGATTAGCCTGACAGGTGCGGCATCGGTGCCGATACCAAACAGGTGATTATTTTTGGCCGATAATGGAGCGGCATTGCGGCAACCAAAGCAGCCCTGTGTGGCAATCACCGCAGGGAAAGACTTCAATTCAATATTCAGGTTGGCCTGACGCCTCTCTTCGATCCATAGCTCGATATTTTCTGCCAGTTGACTAAAGCTGGTTTTGAAGCCGTTAAATCCATAAATAAATGATGGTGGGCGTCCCACCAGGTTAAACCGCGCAGTTAGCAAAGGATCCTCATGAACGAATTCACCTTTTGCGTTGCGAACCAGGTCGTTTTTCTCTGCCAGGTTAGCCAGAGCCGCTTCGCTGATAGCCGGGTCTAGTTCAGACAGGGAGGCGCAGGCGTCGAGCGCGTCGAACAATGTTTTGCGAACCAGTTTTGGGCGCACCTCTATAGTTGCCAAAACGCTTTCATATAGAAATCTGTCACTGCCGCCGGGCAGGTTCAGGAGTGGGAAATCGCGACGATAAATGACCAGGTCCATTTTTCTTGAATTCTGACCTTTGGAATCGACCACCAGGCCCGAACCTATTGCGTAACTGCTGGGCAAAAATAGTTTTAGCAC
>JBGUEB010000091.1:0-12154 GCA_041821565.1 Gammaproteobacteria bacterium
GGCAGCCGTGGCGGTGGCACTCGAAATCCACCATAACTGTCGATGCTCAAGCGATTTAGCAATAGTACCCGGTATCTCCGGATGGATTCCCAGCAAGGATGGTGCGGCAAAAACGGATAACATTAATCCGATACCCCAGAGGATGCCTGTTTTCCAGTTAATCCGGGGTTTACTGGATTTCAGATTATGCAGTGACATAAATGAAATTAGCAGGATTGAAAAGGCCATCGCGACGAGGATATTCGCCACTAGCGTGGACAGTATTCGTTCAAAGCCCTGTCCGGGTGCCCAGGCTTCATGATTATGACTGTGACCATCGGCAGGTTCATGACTTTCGAGAATTATCTGATCGCTGCTCCCTGTTACCTCATATGCTTCAGCTGCATAAATGATCGGGTTGATCTGAATCTGCTGAAAAACACCATACAGGGTGCCAGCGATAATACCGACCACGGCGGCAGAGAATACGATATTCCTAAAAGTCATAGCACCATAACCTTTGCGGGAAGAAATAAGTGGTTGTTCAGGCAGGCGCCAACCCTACAGTCGGCACCCGAAATCTGTTGTGCTTGCTGCTGGGGTTCTAGTGACAGGGAAAGGCGACTGCGTGACGCGTGTCGTGAGCCGCATTGTGTGCCACAGCCATCGAAGCGAAGCCAACACCATAAATAAGAGCCACCGCCAGGACGAGAGCTCCAACAATCTGAACAAGTGCTGATTGGTGAGTCGTTATCGCCGTCTTGTTTTTAACTTCTGAACTGATTGAATGTTGCATTCGTTGAGTCTCCAGATACGCACACACCCGTGCGTTTGATAAAATTATATTCGTAATAATCGATACAGATTTAACTCGTTCTGCACCTCAAATTTCTATTTAAGCGAAGGCTGGTTCCGGGCTTTTGAGCAAATAAAATATCACTCAAGGACCGTTGCGGGGGCAGCGCAGGCTGGATTTCATGCTGACTACAAAATCCTCTGACTTCCCATTTATCTCCCATAGAGAGACCTCGCTTCCGAGCATTTTATACCAATTAGCAGCACAATGTAATCTGGCAAGACTCAACTTTCCTGGCCATTATTGTTCTGTTCGCGACAATTTCAGGTTTGCCCTGACCAGACTGAGTCAAGGGCCGAATATTCACCCGTCTGGCTGATCAGAATAATCTCTGGCTGAGTTTCGGCGCGAATGGAATAAAATTTGACGCCTGTGGTATTTATAGATCCTGCCGAGCAGGTATAATCCGCCGACTCAGGAGAATCCCATGTCAACTTTAAGTAAACTTCCCGAAAACTCCGGCATTATTGTCTGTGGCCACGGCAGCAGGGCAAAAATTGCCGAGCAGGAGTTCAGCCTGCTCGCCAGGGGTTTGAGATCTCGCTATCCGGGGGTTCGAATAGAATATGGATTCCTCGAGTATTCTTCGCCCAATATTCATATGGCGCTGGATCAACTGCTCAACAAAGGTGTTAAGAATATTTATGCCGTACCGGGTATGTTATTTCGTGCAACACACGCGCAAAACGACATCCCTTCCGTGCTCACTACTTACATGGAAAAACATGAGGGTCTAACAATCAAATATGGCCGCGAACTGGGTTTGCACGATGAAATGATTCTGGCTTTCCAGCATCGCATACTGGAAGCCCTGGGCCTGGACGAATTACCGGAGACGGGAACGCTTTATGACACCATGCTGGTCGTTGTCGGTCGAGGCACTTCGGTAGCGGAAGCCAACGCCGAAGCATCAAAGCTGACCCGTATAGTGACTGAAAACATGGGCTTTGGATGGTGTGAAACCGTGTATTCCGGTGTCACTTTTCCGTCGGTTGGGCGAGGTCTGGAAATGGCCCTCAAACTTGGATTTAAAAAAATCGTAGTGGCGCCCTATTTTCTGTTTTCAGGCAGACTAATTGGTCGCATTCATGCTTACGTGGAAAAGGTTGCCGCAGAAAACCCCCAGGTAAGTTTCATGATGGCAGACTACCTGCGTGATCAGACCCATGTGATTAACACCTTCGTCGCCAGGATTGAAGAAACGATTTCCCCGGTTTATGAGAACGGCGATTTACTCGAGGACTTTCAGTCAAGACTGGCTTCTGGAAAAGTAAGCATTCATCACCATCATGCAGAATTTCAACCCGATCACCATGGCCACGATCACCACCATGGTCATGATCACAATCACGGACACGATCACAGTCACGGTCATTCACATGAACCCTACCGACATATTGCCCACCCCCATGGGCCGAGAACCATGATCGACGAAAACGTCTGTTGCTGCTTCATGAGCCAGTTTCCGCAGTCGGTGATTGATGAAGAAAGAAAGCTACGGCATGCGACTGGGCCGGCCGCTCAAACACCCCGATGCCAGGCTGACGAGTAGATCTATGTTTTCCTGGTTTCAGATTGTCTCAAGTTCCTTCCTTATTTCATTTAAGAATCCCGGGGCCTATGATCCTAGATACCTCAGTTGACCGCTAGAGATCTCAATTAACATGGTGATAATATTACTTTTCATCGCTTTTAACGCATTCACCTGTAGGGTGAAGATCGCTATCACGAGCAATGCGCCTGTTAGCGCACCGGTGACGGCGTTACAACTCCTTGAAAGAGCTGGCTATTCCGCGTCGTTGTGCCTTGTCACCAGCACGCTTACAGGCACCTTGATAGCGATTCAACTGGGGTTTCTAGGATGATTGAATTAATCGTCGGCGGCGCACGTAGTGGCAAGAGTGGCTATGCCTTATCCAGGGCAGAATCAGGCAATGCGAATTTGACTTTTATCGCCACCGCAGAAGCTAAAGACGATGAGATGATGAGCCGCATTGAGCGCCATCGGCAGGAACGTGGTCCGCGCTGGAATTTGATCGAAGAAACCCATTATATATCCTCTTTAATTGACCAGTTCGTTAAAGATGACATTATACTGGTCGATTGTCTCAGCCTGTGGCTATCAAACTGGTTATGTTCGCCCGGGACTGCTAGTTGGGATGAAGAAAAAAGTAGCTGCCTGGAAAAATTGCAACAGTCTCCTGCCAGTTGGCTACTGGTTAGCAATGAGGCCGGAATGGGTGTGACTCCTATGGGTGAACTTGGCAGACAGTTTATCGATGAGAGCGGATGGTTACACCAGCAGCTCGCACAATTGGCCGATCGGGTTACACTGGTCATGTTCGGAATCCCACAAACCCTGAAGCCCCGACAATAATGAAAGAATGGTTTTTAGATAGCTGTGCCCTGCCAGATCCCGATATGGCGAAACTGGCACGCCAAAGACAATTACAATTGACCAAGCCGCCCGGGTCCCTGGGCCGACTGGAATCGATTGCTATTACCCTGTCATCGATGCAGTCGAAACTGGCGCCGGCGGTGGACAAGGTTGAAATCGCCGTGTTTGCCGGCGATCACGGTATTGCCAACGAGTCGGTAAGCGCGTTTCCGCAGGCTGTCACCGTCGAAATGGTGAAAAACTTCGTGCGCGGGGGCGCCGCTATTAGTGTCATGGCCAGGCAGCTTGAGGCTGGATTGACCGTAATCAACGCCGGTACCTGCAGCGAGCAGGCCTTTGGCCCTCCGGTTATCGATCGACCAGTTGCTTTCGGCACCGGCAATATAACCACGGAGGCGGCGATGACTTATGAGCAATGTATCGAGGCGCTGGCTCTCGGCAAAAGTATTGTCGATGGTTACGAGAGTGAACCTGAGCTCGTAATCGGTGGCGAAATGGGCATCGGCAATACCTCGTCTGCGACTGCCCTGGCCGCCGCATTTGGAGTGTCGAGCGCGGCTAATCTGGTGGGTCCGGGAACTGGCCTAAATAGCGATGGCGTATCGCATAAACTGAAAATGATTGAAATGGCGCTGAACAGGGTGGGAAAGGAATCAAACGCGATTAGTTTATTAGCAGAGTTGGGAGGCTTTGAAATTGCCGCCCTGACCGGTTTTTACCTGCGCGCGGCACAACGAGGCACCACCATATTGTTAGATGGCTTTATCTCGACAGTTGCCGCCCAGGCGGCTTGCAAGATAAACCCTGAAGTCAGGGACTGGTTGTTGTTTTCACATATCTCTGCCGAGCCTGGTCACCAACTGGTATTGCAGGCCTTGTCGGCCAGCCCTTTATTAGCGCTGGAAATGCGCCTTGGGGAAGGCAGTGGTGCCGCAGTTGCAGTAAACATTTTAAGATCCGCCTGTGCCCTGCAAAATGAAATGGCCACTTTTGCCGAGGCCGGCGTTTCAGATGGCTAACGATTGCGATCGCACCCGTGTCGACCTGATAAGGCATGGTGAACATCTACTTGAGGACGCGATCTGCGGTATTACCGACCCGGATTTATCGACCAGGGGCTGGCAACAACTAGAATCTCAATGCCGGCGCTTGATTGATCAGGGTGAATCCTGGGATATTTGTATATCTTCGCCCAGAAAACGCTGCGCGCATTTCGCCGAACAGTTATGCCGGCAACTTTCACTCGAGTTAATCGTCGAAGACGGATTTTCGGAACTCGACTTTGGCCGATGGGAAGGTCTTTCTTTTGCCGAGCTTAACCGCTCCTATCCCGGGGAGTGGCAGAGCTGGATCGAGAATCCAGCTTGTCCACCGCTACATGGCGGCGAAGGTCACAGTGAATTTCTTGATCGTATTCAACAATCCTGGAACGCGTTGTTCGGCCATTACCAGGGCAAGCGCATTCTGCTAATTAGCCACGGTGGGGTCATTCGCGCCATATTTGCAGCTATATTTGATCTCGATGCCAACGCCCTGCTGCGCTTTAACGTCCCTCACGCCTGCCATAGTCGTATTATCGCCTACCATATGGCGAACCAGCCCAACTGGTTCCAGCTCGACTCGCATAACTCGTTGTTGCAGTGATCAACGAATATCTACAGGCGATTCAATTCCTGACTCGTTTGCCGGTGGCCAGGCAAGCGGACTATACCGCCGGACTGGCAGGCGCCGCGGTTAGCTGGTATGCCCCAACCGGGTTGATTATCGGTGTGCTATTGGTGCTGGCAGCCTGGACCTGTAGTTTGCTACTGCCGCCATTTCTTCTCGGTGCCATAGTACTGGGCATCTGGGTCGCCATTACCGGTGCTCTTCATCTCGACGGTCTGGGCGATTGCGGCGACGCCTGGATGGGAGCGCATACCCCGGAGCGTATGCTCGAGATAATGAAGGATACCTCCTGTGGCATCGGCGCAATTGTTGCCGTGACACTGGTATTATTGCTTAAATTCAGTGCCTTAACCCTTCTCATCGATCAGGGTGCCTGGTCACTGCTTATATTCGCACCGGTACTGGCGCGAGTTAGCCTGAGCCTGGTGATTCTTTACGTTCCGTACCGCAGAACCGAAGGCCTGGGTTCAGCGCTACAGGCGAATCTAAACTTTAACGGCATTGTTATCTCAAGCCTGCTGATGTCCCTGCTTTTGAGCCTGATTTCGTTTCAGGCCTTCGTTTACGGGGTTGTCGCTAGCGGCATTGCCTGGCTAATCATTTACTGGTTTTTTATTAAACCAATCAGGGGGGCTACTGGCGATGTTTACGGTGCCCTGGTGGAAGTTACCGAATCCCTGGTCCTGGTTGGCCTGGTCGTCAGTATAAATTAAGTGCGCCCTGTGACACCGACACTGATGATCCAGGGCACGACCTCTAACGCGGGTAAGAGCGTGATAGCGACGGGTCTTTGTCGACTATTCAACTCTAAAGGATATCGAGTAGCGCCTTTCAAACCACAAAATATGGCTTTAAACAGCGCTGTGACTATCGATGGTGGTGAAATTGGCCGTTCGCAGGCAGTACAGGCACTGGCCTGTGGAATCGAACCCCACACCGATATGAATCCCATATTGCTAAAACCGAATAGCGATAAGGGCGCGCAGGTTATCATCAATGGCCATTCGATTGGGAATATGGATGCACTTGAGTATCATGTTTTTAAAGGAAAGGCGATAAACTACGCGCTCGATTCCTATCACCGCCTGGCCGCTGAATATGATTTGATTATTGTCGAAGGCGCCGGCAGTCCCGCTGAAATCAATCTGCGAGAAAACGACATCGCCAACATGGGATTTGCAACTGCGACCAACTGCCCGGTTTTACTGGTCGCCGATATTGATCGCGGCGGCGTGTTTGCCCATTTAACCGGTACCCTGGATTGTCTTGCCGACAATGAAATTCAACTGATTCGGGGGTTTTTGATCAATCGGTTTCGCGGTGACAAGTCACTGCTCGATTCGGGTATAGACTGGCTTACCGCAAAAACCTCGGTACCAACCCTGGGCGTATTACCCTATCTAAAGGGGCTACATATCGAAGCTGAAGACGCGGTAGATCATCGCGCTCGAAACCTCGTTTCGGCAGGTAAATCCGAACGCATAAAGATCATAGTGCCGCGTATTCCGAGGATCAGTAATCACACCGATTTTGACGTGTTACGGCTACATACGCAGGTAGATCTGCAGTTTATCGATGAGGCCCAGGCGATTCCAGCAGCCGACCTCATCGTCTTACCCGGCAGTAAAAACACGATTAACGATTTGAACTGGCTGATTGAAAATCACTGGCCTGAACATATTAAAAAACATCTGCGATACGGCGGTAAGCTGATCGGTATTTGTGGTGGTTATCAAATGATCGGGCAGATGATTCACGACCCTGAAGGAATCGAGAGCGGACAAGGATCACAACCAGGCCTGCAATTGATGGACTTTGAAACGACCCTTTCACCAGCGAAACAATTAAACCGGGTTTCCGGAAAATTGTTCGATAATAAAATCCGCGTGCAGGGATATGAAATTCACATGGGAATCACTACTGGCCCTGCCCTGCAACGCCCCGCAATTGATCTCGGTGGCCGCAATGATGGCGTCATCTCGAAAGACGGCCAGATAATGTGCAGCTATCTACACGGTTTGTTTGATCACCCTGAAGCCTGTAACGCCCTGTTGCGCTGGGCAGGATTAAATGCTGCGGACAGCATGGATTACGAACTCTATCGGCAAAAGGAAATCAACCGCGTAGCAGAAATGCTGGCAACAGAAATCAACCTCGACCAGCTCGCCAGCATAATCGGCGTTAACAAGTAAATGTCAGGGGCCATCCTGCCTGTACTGGTCTGTGTAATTGCATTACTACTGGATCGCCTGTTCGGTGAACCCCGACTACATCCACTGGTTTTATTCGGAAACACCGCAGCCTGGCTCGAGAATCGATTAAACACACGAAAGTCCCGCTTAAACGGAGGCATTGCAATGGTAATTGTAGTGGGCATACCGGTCGCGGCGCTAGGGATGCTGCAATTAGCCCTGGCGGCAACCATATTTCGCCCGCTGCTCGACATTGTGATCCTGACCTTCGTCATTGGCTGGCAAAGTATGAAACAACATGCCATGGCCGTCTCCGGGTCGTTACTGGGTGGCTACCTGAGTGCCAGCCGAGCCAAACTCGCGATGATTGTGAGCAGGGATACGCACGATCTGAACGAACAGGAAGTTGTCGGTTCGACCATCGAGTCGGTTCTGGAAAATGGGCATGACTGTTTATTTGCCTCCCTGTTCTGGTATGCGCTGCTGGGGCCGGCGGGAACCTTATTGCATCGACTGGTAAATACACTGGATGCAATGTGGGGCTATAAAAACGAACGCTATCTTGAATTCGGCTTTTTTGCTGCCCGGTTTGACGACGTCCTTGGATATCTGTCGGCTCGACTAACCGCAATTAGTTACATGCTCTGCGGTTCTTCGAGGTTGGCGCTGCAATCCTGGCGCAGTCAAATCGGCAACCACAAGAGCCCGAATGCAGGCCTCGTAATGGCCACTGGTGCTGGTGCACTGGGAATTGTAATCGGCGGACCCGTGCACTACGGGGGCAAGCTACAGGAAAAACCTTACCTGGGTCTGGGCCGGTCGGCACAAGCAGGGGATATCTCCAGGTCGATCAGACTGATTGAAAAAGCCCTGCTGGTCTGGCTGATCGTCTATGCAATAACAGTTTCTGGTTTATACCTGTTATCCCAATGAAGCTGTCCTAAAAAGTAAACCTACAATTTTAGGAGATCACCTCAAGGCTATTATCAATCTCGAGTATGGTATCGATTAACTGCTGATGGTAGTCACCGGGATTTTGCCATAGGCCACGCTGTTGCGCCTCGAGTAGTTTTTCTGCCATTTCCTTCAATGCATCTGGATTTGACTGTTGCAGAAATTGACGGTTTTCGCGATCGAATATGAGCGCATCAGACACCGATTCATATTGATAATCATCGATCAAGTTAGTCGTGGCATCATAGGCAAACAGGTAATCGACCGAAGCTGCCATCTCGAAAGCCCCCTTGTAGCCGTGTTCACGCATCGCATTTATCCATTTCGGATTAATCAGCCTGGAGCGGATAACCCGGTTTAACTCTTCCTTCAGGCTGCGGATTTTTGGGTCCGATGGATTCGAATGATCGCCATGGTAAACCACCGGGGTTTCACCTCTGAGTACCGACACCGCATTACTCATACCTCCCTGGAACTGATAATAATCGTCCGAGTCGAGCAGATCGTGTTCCCGATTGTCCTGGTTCTGAACCACTACTTCGATCTCGCTGAGACGAGTTTCGAAAGCCGAGAATGCGGCTTCGCCGAAGTTGCCCTGGCTATAACTATAACCACCCCAATTGACATAGGCCTTCGCCAGATCAGATTGATCCGTCCAGGCCCCTTCGTCTATTAATCCCTGCAATCCTGCACCATAACTACCTGGCTTCGATCCAAATACCCGAAATCTTGCCTGGACATCGGCCTGTTGCGGACTAACACCCTTTGCAATCAGCTGTTCACGACTTGCCTCGATATGCTGGCGCAGGGTATTGCTATCACCGGGCTCTTCAAGATCGGCCAGGGCCTGTACCGCGTTATCGAATAATCGGGCCACATTAGGAAAAGCATCACGAAAGAACCCCGAAATCCGCAGCGTGACATCGACCCGCGGGCGCCCGAGTTGGAAGCCAGGGATAATTTCGATATCGACGACCCGGTTGGAAGCTTCGGCCCAGACCGGACGGACACCCATCAGCGCCATCGCCTGGGCAATATCATCACCACCGGTGCGCATCGTAGAAGTCCCCCATACAGACAGGCCTAGCTGTCGCGGATATTCGCCGTGTTCCTGCAGGTGCCGGTCAAGTAACTGCCTGGATGACAACTGGCCCAGTTCCCAGGCAGATCTAGTCGGTATCGCTCGACAATCTATCGAATAAAAATTACGCCCGGTTGGCAATACATCGAGCCGTCCGCGCGTCGGCGCACCACTGGGTCCGGCTGGTATGAACTCGCCATTCAGCCCACGCAGAAAATTGCCTGTCTCGTCTTCGGCAGACTGGGTCACAGCAACTACGACTACATCCTCGATATAACCAAGCAGTGCCCGGGTTTGCTCGAGCGACTGGCTGATCGACTGCTGCTGCAGCATTTTATCGACGCAATCTTCGGCCAATAGCTCGAGTCTTTCTCGCGTATCCGCTTCGTTGCGCCAGTCATCACTGCAAATTTCATTCAGCAGAGCAGGCTTCATGCCCCGCCATGGAACGGCAGGATCGAACTTGAGTGGATCGAATAACTCACTATCACTATTGCGCAAATCCAGGTCGGTACTCAGGCTATGCAATATGCCCGCATCATTACGGCCTTCTCCCCGGGGTAATCGCGTCAAGGCGACGATTGTCTCCGCGAGATTGTGGTCCTCGGGTAACTGACCAAAACGATGCAGGCCATGACGGATCTGGGCCTCCTTCAACTCGCAAAGGTATGTATCTACCTGGCCGAGTAATTCATCATGATTGGCGGCCTCATCGACTTCCAGGTTTAGCTCCCTGGCCAGGCTGGTTTCACAAACCAGTGTCAGGATTTTCTCTCGCAAATGATCTTCGCGCCGTTGATCCATGCCCATCGCCTGATAATACTCGTCGATAAGTTTTTCCAGCTCCTGAAGATCACCGTAAGTTTCCGCGCGTGCCATGGGTGGCATTAAATGATCGATAATAACCGCCTGGGCTCTTCGTTTTGCCTGCGCACCTTCGCCGGGGTCATTCACGATAAATGGATACAAGTGAGGCATAGGACCGAATACCGCATCTGGCCAGCATTGATCGGACAGGGCCGTGCTTTTGCCCGGCAGCCATTCCAGGTTTCCGTGTTTTCCTACATGGGCAAAGGCGTCGGCCTGATAAACGTGACGCAACCAGAAATAAAAGGCCAGGTAGCCATGTGGCGGTACTAAATCAGGATCGTGATAGTTGGCGACCAGATCAATATTAAATCCGCGCGCCGGCTGGATGCCAACAAAGGTTTCGCCCAGATGAATACCCGCTATCATTATCCGGCCCCGGCGGAATTTTGGATCGGCATCGACCTCGCCCCATCGCTCTAGCACGGCCTCCTGATTGACCAGGGGTAGTTGCTCAAACCAGGTCTGGTAATCTTCTATCGAAATACTTTGCGAACAGCCTTTGATAGCAATGCTATCGAGATTGTTGGTAACACCGACCTGCAACTGCCGAATCAGCGCATCGCCATCTGCGGGAATTTCATCCACGGGATAGTCGTTTTGCTTTAGCGCTCGCAGAATATTAACAACCGATGCGGGGGTATCGAGACCAACACCATTGCCAATGCGTCCATCTTTGGTCGGATAGTTTGCGAGAATTAAAGCGATACGCTTTTGTGTATTCGGTTTTCGCCGTAACTGCGACCAGCGCCAGGCAAGCCCGGCCACAAATTCCGCACGCTCGGGATGAAGCTGGTAGCGCAGGATATCAATTTCAGATACTTTGGAGCGCCGAAACAACTCTTTAAAACTGATCGCGCGACTAATAATTCGTCCGTCGTATTCGGGTAACACGACATTCATCGCAATATCACGTGCTCTCAGGCCCTGGCTCGACTGGGACCAGTCCTGCTCGTTGTTGGCCGCCAGGATTGCCTGAATTACCGGTATGTTTCGATCAAACAGCCGGACCGGTACCTGTGGTTGCGATGAAAGTGCAGCGTTGCCTTCCACATGTTGCGAAAAACTGGTGGTGTTAATTACCACATCGCATTTTATCTCATTGATTAAGTGGTTCACGGTTGCCAGGCAAGCCGCATCCTTCAGCGACAGCGCGGCCACAGCCATCAAATTAAACCGGTTTTTCAGTATCGCAATGAATTGATCGAAAGCATCGGTGTTACCCGATTGAACATGGGATCGATAAAATAACAGCAGCGCGGTGGGAAGTTCGTGGTTCTTTTGTTTCTGCCAGTCTTCGAGGCTAGCCTGGCTATCTCCTGGGCTGTAGATCAAACAGGGAGCCAGGCTGCGAGGCGGTTCGTAACTGAATCGATGTGCGGGCAGTTCCAGCAGTTCACAGGCGATGTAATGTAATAAATTACGTGTATTGCGCGTACTGCCCTCGCGAAGATAACGCCAGACATTGTGGCAATGCCGTTCCTCGCAGGTCGATGCCCGGGTCAACTCGCGATCGGCCTGGTCGTCCCCCGGTACCAGAATAAGGCTGATTCCGCGCCTCGATGCCAGTTCCTGTAACTGCTCAATGCCATATCGCCAGTAGCTGATGCCGCCGAGTATAGCGACGATAATCAGCTTGCTATGCTGCAATACGGTTTCTTCGTATAAATCGTAAGCCGCTGGCTTTGACAGGTTAACCAGGTTCGCCAGGCGCAGTTGCGGGTAATCTTCCGGCAGTTGATCGGCGACCTCGGCGAGCAGGCCTAGCGAAGTATCCTGCGATGATAAAAGAACGATATCGCCGGGCGACTGTTGCAGATCGACAATTCCTTCTTCATCGATAAAGCCGCCGGGTTTTGCCGCAAGTAAATGCATACCAGGCTAACTCGGTTCGGCGCTTAAACGACTGCCGCTTCGAGTGCGGTCCGTAAATTGTCGTCGACTAAATCCTTGCCGATCAAAACCAGCTTGCTTTGCCTGGTTTCATCCGCGGACCAGGCACGATCGAAGTATCTCTCGAATCGTTCACCGACGCCCTGTAATACCTGGCGCATTGGTTTACCGGGAATGGCGAGGAAACCCTTGACTCTGAAAATGGTATTATTGGCAATTAATTCACCGATGATATCGACGATCTTGTCAGAGTCTACCTCGCTCAG
>JBGUEB010000092.1:0-12078 GCA_041821565.1 Gammaproteobacteria bacterium
GGCCCAGTATGAAATGTGTTAGCAGGAACGTTCCGAGGTAAGCACATAGCTGTGCCACGAAGTAAATACCCAAGGCGTTGGTATCAAATTCAGAAACCGGTGCATTTGAAACGATAGAGAAAATAAGTGCTGGGGTTGCTACGTAGAAAACAAACTTATTGATCGACTGAGCAGCAGATACATCGAACATTTTCAGCCGATATAGAAAATAGCCCAGGGCAAGAATCGAGAATATAGGCAGTATGGGGTCGAAAAGAGATGTCAACATGCCTGCATTATGTCTACGGATCGAGGTAGGCGCTATGATTTAATCCGATTGTGAGTGGGTAACGGGTGTCCGCTGGCCGTAAGCACTAGTCCCCAGAAACACGATGAAGGTCTGCTAACGAGAAATTGCCTAGTAATGGAGGGTGGATTATCTAAATTTGATTTTTACCACCAACTGCAGGCAGTGATTTCTCCAAAGCAGTCACTCAGATTTTAGATGTCAACGGCTGGAGTCGACCCATTGCGGAACTTTCGAACCCAGCACCCATATCGGATCTTCTAGGGAAACATATTTAAAAGTAAAATCGATATCGACCAAGGAATTCTGGTCTTAACTCGACAATCTCCTTACAGTTACGTACAGATGTTTCATTTCCGACGATCAAGCCCTCGCCTGTTGGCCTGCCGTATCTCTATTTGTCGCCTGTCTTCTTTATTCGATTTTCCTGTTTCACTAGGGTTGGCTTGTCCCCACATGTCTACTTTTTTACCACGGTCCTTTTTATCTGTTGTCTTTTCGTCATTTTCATTGAAATCAACTTCCGAAAAATCGGAGATACTAATATCTTCATCGGCATTGTAATTCTTTAATTTATCAGCAAGTTTTACATTTAACGCTGCCTCGTGGTCCGCTGCGGCTTCCTTTTTCTTATTCCTATATAACCAATTAAACATAACCAATTCCATATCTCATCTGAATTGATTTTAGTACACATTTGACGCTCTATAGTTGCAGAAACAATCAGGCGCAGTTCACCTTATCGTTTAAATGCAAGGGGAAAGTGAAATCCGTTCACAAACAGAAGCGACTCTACAGAAATTAGCCGCCACTCCGCCATCATTAGATTTATACGAAATTTACAAACCAGGTGGGTAGCTAAATCTGGAGTCCAGATTAATACATCTTAAGGGTATTAGCGGCTAATGCGAAGAGTTAGGTACTGATTTCCAGTAAGCAGTCGTTTCCGATAAGGTAGAAATAGGTAAGAATCCGCGCTGAGCCGATACACAGGCTAGTGCAGGGTCCAGCCTTGCAGTACACCGACCTCGATGAGATATCCTCTGAACTCCACGATCACGCCGGTCGGCGTAATCTCATGCAAGAAAAGTTCGTGTACAATCTGTTGTCCTTTCCTCACCGGGCGTCCCTCGTCCACGAACACAAAGCTCGAGTCTGGATTGCTCGAGTAGAGATGACCTGAAAAGATAATCGTTGGCAGATCTTTACGCACGGTGCCTGGTAATTCGCTGATACTCGATACCTTGCGCAGCATCACACTAGTGTCTTGCAAGTCCTGCACAGGCTCAACGCGTATCTGCGCAGTGGTGTCTTCGCCTGTTGTCGTTGCGGGTGCCGACTGCACCGTTTCGGGCCCACTCACGAAACCTGTGGCCGCTTCATCGGTACTGGGTGGTTTCGCGTTGTGTTGCTCGGTGAGCAGTTCATTCATTGATGGCCTGGTATCGGTCTCCGCGTCCACTTCGGGGGTGGTAACATTGGCCATGATCCCAACCGATATAGTGGGATCCGTTGGGATTGTATTCTCTGACACGATGTCTTGTTCGTTTTCCCGGTCTGTATTCTTTATCTGTGTTGGCGAGGAACTGCCTGGCAGGGTTTGGCCTGACTGCATCCATATCACAAACAATGCTGCGTTCAGTAATAAAGCACCAACGATGAAATAAGGCAGGACGCGCCGGGGTCGCTGAATGTCACCGGATGGTACCGCCAGTACCTGTACGCCGGGCACTTCCTGCTGTTGTCGCTCCTGCTCCGATTTCGAGATCGCATCGAGAATGAATGACATGTCAGCTACCCCCTCGGTTACTAAGCCGGGGAATCGTCTTGTTGGTTGTCGAATTCAACTGGATCAAGGTACGGCGACCTGCGATGCCGTCGGCCACCAGTCCATGATTACGCTGGAATGCTCGCACAGCCGCGACGACGTCCTCATTATAAGTATTATTCACCTGCACTGACTTTACGCCCGCAGCGAGCAGGTTTTTGGTCAACCAGGTCACCCCCGGGCCGCGGCTGCCCGGTTTGATAATAGTGTAACCATTTGACGAAGTAAGCCACAGCAGTTGATAGTGGCCCCGCCAATGCGCTTCCAGATCCTGCACCGCTACCGTTTCGATGCCGTGTGCAAATGCCACCGTTGCCAACTCATCTTCCAGACCGAGCAATGTCGCGTGAAACTGCCGACCTTCGTTATCCACCAACGTCAAGACCGCCGGCCGATCGATATTGATCAGACTGCCCAGATTGCCTACCCCCCCAAAACAACGTAGACCCCAACCGATCGCTTGTGTGCAAGGATCATCATTGTCTGTGGTTAACGTAATGTTCCATTGTTTGAACTGCGCTAAATATGCGGCTGTAAAAGCATCGTCCCTGGCAACCGCTTCGTCAGGCCACTGCGGTGACGCCTCCGGTTTCACGGCGACAGGTGGCTCGATGACGGGTGGTTCGGTGACAAGTGACTCAATGGCAGGTGGCTCTATGACAACACCTGGCAGAGGTTCGAGCGATCGCTGCGTCAAAATCTTAGTTATTTCTTTTCCATTGGTATAGAACAATGCTGCTGCGGCCGCCACACCGACCAGCAATGCAAGCGCGATGAACGATCCATGAAGTAACCACCAATGTTGATACGATCGCCCCTGCACTTCGCGGGCTGCTTTATTGAGTATCGGGCCGCTTACCTTACGCCGCGACTTCACATAGGCACCCAGCAGCGCACGATCGCATATGACGTTGATTAACCGGGGAATGCCGCGTGTTTTTTTGTACAGTTTGGCGAGCACCCGCGCCGAGAATACGGGTTCTCGGCGCCCAGCCACAGCTAGCCGGTGCAATACGTAGGCATTGATCTCCGAGCGAAGCAGCGGCTGCAAGTGATATCGCGCCGTGATGCGTTGTTCCACTTGCCGGAGTTCGGGTCGTGACAACATCGTTTCCAGTTCTGGTTGCCCGAGCAGAATGATACGCATCAGTTTCCGCTCATTAGTTTCGAGATTGGTCAGCAGGCGCAGTTGCTCGAGTACATCAACACTGAGATTCTGCGCTTCATCAATAATGACCACGGTGTTGCGTCCTTCCGCGTGGTGCTCGAGCAGATGGTGATTAATTACATCGACAAATGTTTTGACACTACGATCATGCCCCGGGTATGCAATACCGAGTTCGTCACAGATACTACTTAGCAATTCGATGACAGAGACCTTGGGATTCAAGATAAACGCTACATTGGTGTTTTCGGGTAATTGCTCGAGCAGACACCGGCACACCGTGGTTTTGCCCGTACCTACTTCTCCGGTGAGCAATACGAAGCCACTGTCGCTGCGAATCCCATATAATAAATGAGCCAGCGCCTCTCGGTGGCCAGTACTCATATACAGGAAGCGCGGATTAGCAGCGATTGAAAAAGGCTCTTCCGTTAACCCGAAATGTTTAGTGTACATGCCAGTCGATATTTGATACTGCTGCTATTAAAACTGAGAGTATAGGGTATCAGAAGAACAAAAGCCCTTTACTCGAACGGTCGCGGTCGGTAAAAGCGGTCAATCATGCTCGATCAATACCGATGCTGGCTGTAAGATCAAATGCCAACTACTACAATTAATTAAGAGCCATTCTTAGCTGCCACCTTAAATCGCCTACTTCGATTTGTGATTAAAATGCCCCTGCGCTAAAAAATGAAGTGTTTGTTGAATGACATCTTGCCGATTCATCATGAAGCTATGGCTACAGGGTAGCAGGATAAAATCGGCCATACCCTCGAGCCGGGTGCTTTGCGTCGATACCCTGCCGTCATGGTCACCGGGTATCAGCATCGAAGATAACAAGTTCAGATTTTTGTTGCCGGCGATGATACCCACTTCATAGTCGACTGGTCCGAGTGAATTCGGCAGGCTTGAAGGCCCGGTGCCGAGTTGCTTTCCTGCGGGTCCATTGATCAGGGTAAACAGTTGGTAACCCGATAAATGGTCGACCAGCTCGCTACCGGCGTTGGGTGGGCCTAGCATCACCACGCGACCGAGTTCAGGCACGCTGTGCTGAGATAAATAATAGCGAACCATGATGCCACCCATCGAATGGGTGACAAAATGAATTCGTGCTGGATCAAATTTTTCGAGACAATGCTCGATTGCCTGGACAATCGTATTTACCGAGAGGAGTTCAATGGGCTGTTTCCGAGACGGGTAATTGCAATTAAATACCGAGTAGCCTGCATCTTTTAATGCCGCGTTCATCTTCAGCATCGAACGACTGGTGCGCGTGAGTCCGTGCAGTAAAATCACGGACTCTGTTAATGAATTACTAGCCTCAGAGCTCAATGTTCAATTTCCGTTATCAAGATAGCTCGCTATTTAACCGTGTCAGAGGATAAAATCGGTGCCCATGGTCAAGCCAGTAGATTACCTGCCGAATTTTTTGCGCCTACTAAAACAATCGGGTTTTAAAGGCGATTGCGAAACAGCTTATGGCGCCAGGATTGTTGCCGCTACCGACAACAGTATTTACCAGGTTATTCCCGAAGCAATTCTTTACCCGGCCAACGGTGATGATATCAATGTTATCGTCGCCAGTATTGCCCGGCAGCCGGAAAAATCTATTTCCATAACCCCGCGAGGGGGCGGTACCGGCACCAACGGCCAATCCTTGAATCATAGTGTTATAGTCGATACTTCAAGGTATTTAAACAATATCATTCACTTCGACGAAACTAGCCGACAAGTTTGTGTTGAACCCGGTGTCGTGCTCGACCAGCTCAACGCTTTCCTGAAACCCAGTGGATTGTTTTTTCCAGCCAACGTATCGACCTCGTCGCGCGCAACCATTGGCGGCATGGTCGCAACCGATGCCTCCGGCAAAGGCTCGCGTATCTATGGCAAAACCTCCGCTTATATCGAGCAGCTTGAAATAGTGCTAGCCGATGGTTCGGATTACTGCGTCAAGCCAACACCGATAGATAAGCTTTCAGAATCCGCAGAACAATCACTGGGAGACCGACTGCAACACGAGGTTTACCAGGCGGTAATTCAACATCGAGACGAGATCGAGCGTGTTTTCCCCGATCTTAATCGTGGACTTACCGGTTATAACCTGAAGCAGGTACTGGGTGACGATGACCAGTTCCGAATGAGCTATCTGTTGGCCGGCTCTGAAGGTACCCTGGCCTTTACCAAATCGATAACCCTGAACTTGATTCCTTTACCGGAGTTCGAGGCATTGATCGTCGTACTCTACGACGATTATGACAAAGCTCTGCGACATGTCGCAGAGCTTTGTAAATCAGACCCGGCGGCAATTGAAATATTGGACGATAAGCTTATCGCCCAGGCCCAGCGCGATTCGGTTTGGCAGGATATCCAGATGGTATTTAAGGATCAGCCGTTGGACCAGTCGTACCAGGCAATGAATTTTATCGAAGTAGTGGGTGACAGCGAGGATTCTATCCGTGTGCAATGTGAAAAATTTGAAACGCATATAAATAATACCAGCGACGATTATGGTGTTGTGGTTAGCCTGGTTGAAACTGATACAAACGCGATTGCATCCCTGTGGAACCTGCGAAGTCGCGCGGTCGGGTTGCTGGCCATGCTGGATGGTGATACCCAGGGTTTGGCCTTTGTCGAAGATTCAACCGTACCACCGCAGCAACTGGCTGACTATGTGGAGGAATTCCGTGCCATTCTCGACGATCACCAGATCGACTACGCGATGTACGGTCATGCCGATGTCGGCTGTCTGCATGTACGGCCGATGCTCGATATGACCCAGCAGTCCAACCGCGACATGATCCGCAGCATTACCGATGCGGTGGCAACGCTGGTTAAACAATATGGCGGACTGTTATGGGGCGAACACGGTCGTGGTTACCGGGGTGAGTATTCGCCGTTGTTTTTCGGCGAGCACTTGATGCCGGTATTACACGCGATTAAAACCGCTTTCGACCCGAATAATTTTTTCAACCCGGGGAAATTGGCGGTGCCAACTGGTAATCCGCGTAGCGTTGAAAAAATTGACGAGGTGCCTTTTCGAGGCACTTTCGATCAACAGATCGCTCCCGGATTGGCTCAACAGTATCGTCCCGCAATTAACTGCAATGGCAACGCTACCTGTTTTAGCTGGCAGGTAAATGACGCCATGTGCCCATCCTACAAAGCGACTAAAGACAAAACCCTGTCACCAAAGGGGCGCGCCGCGATGCTGCGCGAATGGGCGCGATTACAATCGGGCAGTCCGGAATCGACACTGATCCCACCACTCGAAGACGAACTTTACCGATCACTAAACGCCTGCCTGTCCTGCAAATCCTGTTCCTATAGTTGCCCGCTCAAGGTCGATATTCCTGAGCTGAAGTCATCATTTCTGCAGTACTACCACCAGAAGCATGGGCGCAAATTCCGGGACCGTATCTTTGCCCGCCACGAGGCCTTGGAAGCACTAGCGATAAGGGCGCCGGCCCTGGCGAATATTTTGATTCAAAATCCACTATCAAAGTTGCTTATGCACTCCCTGTTTGGAATCGTCTCAACGCCGCGATTTTCTGAGTCCCTGCAAAAGGGATTGGCTAACAGAAATGCGATCTTGCTCGACATCGACAAGTTACCCGCGAGGGAATCATTGAATCCAAATCAGGTGATATTACTGCCCGATAGTTTTAACGCCAGTTACAGCGCCGAGGTCCTGCTTGCTGCATTCGATATTCTTCAAAAACTTGGATATGCAGTACTGGTTGCTCCGCTACTACGCAATGGCAAAGCCCTGCAGGTGAAGGGGTTTAGGGATAGATTCAAACGCCAGGCTAGCCGGCAGGTAGAACAGATGAAGCGCCTGGCAGCGACTGGATTGCCACTCATAAGCACTGAAGTGGTTACGCGCCTGATGCATGAGAAGGAATATAGCGACGTACTACAGCAGTTGCCCGACTATCGAATCTGGTCGATTGAAAACTGGCTAGTGACTCAAATCGAACAGGATAAACTGGAAATTGCTTTAGATAAGGATCGAACCGTGAAGCATGAGTATTTGTTGTTACCCCACTGCATGGAACAAACCGCCGACCGGCAATCCGCACAGGACTGGAAATTTCTTTTTGAAAAGCTGGGATTATCTATGACAACTAAAGCTGCAGGTTGTTGCGGTATGGCCGGGCTTTTTGGTCACGAGCGTGAAAACCAGGAGTTGAGCGATGATATATTCAAACTTAACTGGCAAGGAATCGCGAATGCAAGTTCGGCAACGATTCTTGCCAGTGGATTTTCCTGTCGTTGCCAGTTACACAGGCATGGACTATCTGTCGAGCATCCACTGTCTATATTGAGAAAAATGATTTAAGGAGCCTCTGATTAATTCGTCATTGCGAGGAGCGGAGCGACGTGGCAATCTCTAACTCACTGATATTACAGTATAAGATTGCCGTGCTGCACTCGCAATGACAGTAATCTACGAATTAATCAGAGGTTCCTAAAATATGAATGGGGGCCGCCTTCGTGCAATATGCGGGCCCAGGTGTTGCCTTTTAGCCCCATCCCGAAGCATCCTTGCTCCGGGTCCTGTGGTACCACAATCGATTTCTAGATCGATTTCGCAGACAATTCCCCGGCAATGTATTCGGCCTGGCGAATCGCCAGGGTAACAATGGTCAGGGTGGGATTTTCCGAAGCGCCGGTCGTGAACTGGCTACCGTCCGATATAAACAGATTTTTTATGTCGTGTGATTGCCCGTGTTTGTTGCAAACACCATCCCTGGCTTTGTCACTCATGCGACAGCTTCCAAGATTGTGCGTTGATGGGTAAGCGGGCACGGGGTAAATCTGATTGGCGCCCGCTGCTTCGTATACTGCCCGGCCTTGCTGATAGGCATGTTCGCGCATAGCAATATCATTTGGGTGATCATCGAAATGGACATTTGGAACCGGCATACCATATTGATCCTTTTCCGTCGCATGTACCGTAATTCGATTGGATTCCTGTGGCATGTCTTCACCGACCAGCCACATACCCGCCATATTGGCGTAGTTATCCATCGCCCGACAAAAATCTCGGCCCCAGCCACCCGGATCGAGGAATGCAGCCATAAACGGTAAACCTAGCGATAGTGTTTCCATTTCATATCCGCCGACAAACCCACGAGAAGGATCGTGTTTCGATTCATCGGTAATAATGCCGGCCATGGTGGTACCACGCCACATATGCACGGGTTCATCGAAGGTAGCGTACACAGAGCCGGTCATATGGCGCATATAGTTACGGCCTACTTGCCCGGATGAATTCGCCAGCCCGTCAGGGTACATGCTGGATTCGGAATTCAACAGTAAGCGAGGGGTCTCAATTGAATTACCTGCCACGCAAACCACGCGAGCATGTTGGTGGTGATGTACACCGTTGCTATCGACATAATCCACCGCGTTTACTTTGCCGGTTTTGTCATGTCCAATTTTCAGAACATGCGAACCGGGGCGCAGATCCAGGTTGCCGGTTTTTTCTGCTTTCGGGATTTCAGTGTTCATGGTCGACCACTTGGCATCCGTTTTACAACCCTGGAAACAGAATCCCAATTGGCGGCAATGCGTCCGTCCATCGCGTTGTCGACTATTAATCGCCATACGTCCGGTATGACAATTTTTATAGCCAAGTTTCTTTGCACCAGCGTACATTACCTTGAAGTTATTATTTCCAGGTAAACCTGGGATACCATTGGTTCGAGTAACACCCATCTTGTCCTCGGCACGATCGTAGTAAGGCTCCAGTTCTTTCAGGGTCAACGGCCAGTCGAGTAAATTGGCGCCGGCAACATTACCGTAATGCGATTTCGCCCTGAATTCGTGATCCTGAATACGTAAACTTGCGCCAGCCCAGTGTGTCGTGCTGCCACCAACTGTTTTACAAATCCAGGCGGGCAATCCGGCGAAGTCACGCGATACACGCCAGCTGCCCGAAGTGGTACGTTTATCGAGCCAGGATATCTGCCCAAATGAACCCCATTCGTTATTTTGGAAGCTGGCCGCAGATTCGCGATTTCCCGCTTCCAGCAATACGACCTTTACACCCTGTTGACAGAGTTCGTTGGCGAGCGTGCCGCCACCCGCACCAGAGCCAATAACGACTACCGCGGAACTATCATCTAATGCTATTTTTGCCATGGTTTATTCTCCTCGATTATCAGGCTTTTGCCGGG
Source organism: Gammaproteobacteria bacterium (assembly GCA_041821565.1). Lineage (GTDB taxonomy): Bacteria > Pseudomonadota > Gammaproteobacteria. The sequence continues at coordinate 9,459 of JBGUEB010000092.1, forward strand.
CTAGCGTCGGCGGGTGGATTTGGCAACCAATCGAGATCCTGAAAACCACGATCAAAGTAACCGCCCAGCTCGTATGAAGCACCTTCGTAACCAAAATGCGTCCAGGCCATTTCATTGTTATAAAGTGACACGACAGAAGTGCCGCGAATTTTTTCAAAGAAATCAGTACCCGCCATTTTTATAACCAGGTTTTCACGTTGCAAATAATCTAGTGACGCCCAATCTCCACTCGCTCGTTTATCCAGTTCCTTAAGCCCTTCGCGTAAGAGTTTGGCGACAGCCGCATCATCCGCCGCGGCTGCGTCTAAATCTTTCACCACCAGCGCATAGACAGCGTCGTCGAGGGTGTCGTGCGGGAAAATGCCCCGGGTTACTTTGAGGATTCCACTGGCTTCGTTTTCACTGAGTGCTTTAAGCGACAATGCCCAGGCCCGACTCGGAGCCACCATCGCCAGCAAGCCACTGCTCGCAGCAAGCGTACCCATCAGAATACCGCTTCCTGCTTTTAGAAATTGGCGTCTATCCAAACCAGCAGGAGTGTTTATTTCTACTGTTACTCTCTTCATATAATTTTCCTCCAATTCGCTATTTCATATTTTAGATTTGCTCAGAATTATTGATAGTGGCCATGCCGTTGCAGCACTTCGATTTCATAACCATCCGGATCGGAGACAAAAAAGAAACGGGCGAGCAAATTATCATCCGGTGCAAACTCGACAATATCGGTAGGCTCCATATCGAGTCCTTTAAAGCGCTTATATTCGGCATCGAGATCCTCGACACACATGGCAACATGTCCATAGCCGCTACCATGCGTATATGGAGTTGTTTCGCCTTTGTTAAGCGTAAGTTCAATTTCCACATCGTTTTCGTCATTACGCAGGTAAACCAGCGCAAAGTCTTCAAAGTCGAGTTGATGTGATGGGGTTAGGCCAAAAGCCTGCTGATAAAATTTTACCGAACGATCCATATCCAAAACACGAATCATAGTATGGATGATTTTTGCCATAATCGTTCCCAAGCCTGACTTATTGAATCTGCCAGTATAGACTGGAAGATTTGATGGGTGGTAGTAACGGTATACTACATTGATAAATTATTATGCAATTCTGGATTTAGTAATATTTCCAGACAAGGCTAAATGATAACCTGCTGCGTCTGATAAGCAAGAAAAATCAGGGTTTGATAAAACCGGGGATTTCACATAATCTAGTTGCTGCAAACATGAGTTCAGGGACCGTTCTTGAAAAAACTTCCATCGGTATAATTATGAGGAGGGAACTAAAATTATGTGTCAGATTTATGCAGGTACTGCCCCAGAACGCTACGACAGTGAAGCACATTCAGTCCGAATTCAAGGCTGTGTGACCAGCATCCGACTCGAAAAAGAATTCTGGGATATTCTCGAAAAAATGGCATTAGAAGCCGATAGTACGACGCCGGAATTGATCAATGTGCTCTATAGTGAGGTTCACGGAAACTTCGGTGAAGTGCGCAATTTCACATCATTTCTTAGAACCGCCTGTACGATTTTTCTGGCGCGTAAAAGTAGTTACAGCGAATCGATTCAGGAGAGGCCCGAGTCGGTGAACTCGGTGATAAACCATTAATAGCGGATTATTGGGCAAACAATCAAATATTCCAGCCTGTTCGGCGCCATGAGCCTGGGACTCTATTACTGGTACAGAGATTTTTTCATACCCTGGCCATTTACTCGCAAAACCTGAACTCTTATTGTCGAGGAGCAAATGACAAAACCAGTGAGCCTGATATACGTCACCGATGTGCTCTGCGTATGGGCCTATATCGCCCAGATACGACTCGATGAACTCAAACAGAAATATGGAGATAAGGTCCAGGTGGAACAGCGCTTTATATCGGTGTTTGGTGATACCGTGGATCGAATTGGCAAAGGCTGGCAGGACCGTGGTGGATACGAGGGGTTTTCCGACCATGTGATCGAGGTTTCGCAGAATTTTCCGCATATTAAAATTAATCCTGAAGTGTGGCGTAGTTGCCGCCCACAGACCTCTATGACCAGTCATTTATTTATCAAATCGATACAGCTGCTGGTAGAGCGAAATGAAGTTTCAATGGAAGTAAATTCGCATACGGGGCAATCGATAATCGAAGACCTAATCTGGCGGGTGAGGTGTGCATTTTTTCAGGATGCGCTTAATATCGATAAGCTGTCGGTTTTGATGGGGCTGGCGGAAGAAATGAACCTGCCTGTTGCCAAACTCGAAGCTTCAATCGACGATGGTTCGGCAATGGCTGCGCTGGCCGCTGATATGGAAATGAAGGAAGTATTTAAACTGGAAGGTAGTCCCAGTTTTATACTCAATGAAGGGCGGCAAAAGTTATTTGGCAATGTCGGTTATCGGATTATTGAAGCCAACGTGGCTGAACTGCTGGAACACCAGGGTAACCAGGCAAGCTGGTGCTAGGCATAATGTGATCAGCTGAACCAAGTGACGTAACAGGAGTCGTGGTTGCAGATCTGTTGCCCAGTGGGTATACGTTTGTAAGTGATGATGCTTCTGGTGACTACAATGCAGTTACAGGAATATGGACTGTTGATCCTATTATAGGTTCAAATTCATCAACAATCAATATAACT
>JBGUEB010000093.1:0-11961 GCA_041821565.1 Gammaproteobacteria bacterium
CTGATTTTGAATACGACGGTCTCTACCGTGTCGAGCGCCGGCTGCTGCCGACCCGAGAAGGCGGCACCCGCCACTTCGAGCGCTTCGTCTACGACCAAGCCGGAAACGTCCTCTCGCAATTCGACGCCAACGGCAACGAGACGCCCTTCTCCAACGAGCACATCGATCCCATCCGCGGTCTCGTCCGAGTCCGCGCACAGGACGGAGAGGAGCTGTGCTGGGGCGGCGACTGCACTCCGAACCCCGGAAGCATCCATCGCGCCGGCGGCTTCCAGATCGAGCGACATGAGTAGTGCGAGTGCGGCGACATTGTTGATCACCGCCGACAGGGCCGCACCGACAATAGACATGACGCCAATATGCAGGGGTAGCGGACGGTTTGAAGAAAGAACGACACCGGCAATCAATTCGACCGCGCCTGAATTCAACAGGCCACGAGACACGATCAAAACCAGGGCGATAATCACTACCGCTGGATGGCCGAAGCCGGAAAAGGCTTCTGCGGGGGTGACAAACCCCGCAATCACGGCAACTACGAGCGCACTGAAAGCGACCAGGTCATAGCGAATTCTGCCCCAGATCAGCAACGCAAAAACAGTGCCAAACAAGGCAAAAAGGAATATCTGGTCGGTTGTCATAAAACTTGCTTCAGGCCCCCCTCGCGAGGCGTCGCACCGCCCCTGTCCTTTTATGCCCTCGAGTACTCCCCCTCAAGGGAGAGGGAGTCAGGTACAAGTATTTCGGTATATCTCTCTTTCTGGTGAGAGATTGAATAAATGTCCCTGGATGGACAATCATCCAAAATTAATCAAAGGCTTCTTAGACTACCTGTACCGGAAATGCCGAATCAGCAGCAGACTGATAACTGTCCATTTCATTAAAGTTGAGATACCGATAAACCTCATCCGACATCGTGTTGATGTCATTTGCATAAGCCAGGTATTCGTCCATGTTCGGTATCTTGCCCATGATCGCAGCTACCGCGGCCAACTCTGCCGAAGCCAGGTAGACATTGGCGCCGTTGCCAAGCCGGTTCGGAAAGTTGCGTGTCGAAGTCGATACAACGGTGCTGTTTGCGGCTACCCGTGCCTGGTTACCCATGCATAAGGAACAACCCGGCATTTCAGTACGAGCACCGGATCGACCGAAAATTCCGTAATAACCCTCGGCGGTGAGCTGATGTTCGTCCATTTTGGTGGGTGGCGCTATCCACAAGCGGGTCGATACCGGACCGTCTAATTTTTCCAGCAACTTACCGGCAGCACGAAAATGCCCTATGTTGGTCATACAGGATCCAATAAACACTTCATCGATATTAGTGCCAGCAACCTCCGACAGAGGCTTGATATCGTCTGGATCGTTAGGACAGGCGAGCAGGGGCTCCTTGATTTCATTCAAATCGATTTCAATAATTTCTGCATACTCGGCATCGGCATCGGCTTCAAGCAGGACCGGATTTTCGAGCCAGGCCAGCATGTTTTCGATACGACGCGTAATGGTTCGGACATCGCCGTAACCCTCGCTTATCATCCACTGCAACATGACAATATTGGAGTTGATGTATTCTATAATGGGCTCTTTATCGAGTTTTACTGAACAGCCCGAGGAAGATCGCTCGGCCGATGCATCGGACAACTCAAACGCCTGCTCTACCTTTAAATGTGGTAAACCTTCTATTTCAAGTACGCGGCCGGAGAAAACATTTTTCTTGCCTTTCTTTTCGACGGTTAACAGTCCACGCTGAATTGCGGCATAGGGAATGGCATTCACCAGGTCGCGCAGGGTAATGCCGGGCTGCATTTCGCCCTTGAAGCGAACCAGAACCGATTCCGGCATATCCAGTGGCATCACACCGGTCGCTGCCGCGAACGCAACCAGACCCGAGCCGGCCGGAAACGATATACCAATCGGGAAGCGCGTATGCGAATCACCGCCGGTACCAACGGTGTCGGGCAATAGCATCCGGTTCATCCACGAATGAATGACACCGTCACCCGGACGCAGCGACACACCACCACGATTTTGCATGAAATCCGGCAGTGTATGGTGAGTGATAACGTCTACCGGCTTGGGATAGGGTGCAGTATGGCAAAACGATTGCATCACCAGGTCGGCTGAAAAACCAAGACAGGCCAGGTCCTTGAGTTCATCACGCGTCATCGGGCCTGTGGTGTCCTGTGAACCGACCGTGGTCATTTTCGGTTCACAGTACATTTCGGGCCGAACCCCGGGCAAACCACAGGCTTTGCCAACCATTTTTTGTGCCAGTGTATACCCCTTGACACTATCCTCGGGTAGTTCCGGAACTTCGAATACGTCGTTCACGGGCAAATCCAGCGCCTTGCGGGCGCGATCGGTTAAGCCTCGCCCGATAATCAATGGAATACGCCCACCGGCGCGCACTTCATCCTGCAATACATTGGTAGCGAGTTCAAAACTGGAAAGCGCTTCATCACTATCATGTTTCGTCACTTTTCCCTGGTAGGGAAAAACGTCGACTACATCACCCATTTCGAGCCCGGAAACATCCATCTCGATCGGTAGCGCACCGGCGTCTTCCATGGTATTGAAGAAGATCGGCGCAATCTTGCCACCGAAACAATATCCGCCATTGCGCTTGTTTGGAATATAGGGAATATCCTTACCCATATGCCACAAAACCGAATTAGTCGCCGATTTTCGTGACGAACCAGTGCCGACAACATCGCCGACATAGGCGATAGGAAAGCCCAGTGTCTTTAACTCGGTAATTTTTTGCAACGGTTTATCAGTCAACCCCTCGCGCGGGTTTATCAGCATGGCGTTGGCATGCAGCGGTATATCAGGACGTGACCAGGCATCCTGGGCAGGAGATAGGTCATCGGTGTTGGTTTCGCCGGGAACCTTGAATATTGTCACCGTGATTTTTTCCGCCAGGGCTGGATTGCCGGTAAACCATTCGGCATTTGCCCAGGATTCGATTACCTGTCTGGCATAGGTATTGCCGGCATCGCTTTTTTCCTCGATATCATGAAATGCATCGAATACCAGTAGCGTGTGCGACAACGCTTTCACCGCAGCGGCAGCGGTATCATCCCTGTCGAGAGCAGCAATCAGGGGCTGGACATTATAGCCGCCAAGCATGGTCCCGAGAATTTCTACCGCTTTCACGGCATCGATCAGGTCTGTGGTCACTTCGCCACTGCTTACCGCCGCGAGAAAACCCGCCTTCACATAAGCCGCCTCGTCTACACCCGCAGGGACATGCTGGGTCAATAGTTCGAGAAGATATTGCTCCTCACCCGGAGGCGGATTTTTGATCAGTTCAACCAGGTCAGCGACCTGCTGCGCCTCGAGAGGCTTCGGTGGAATGCCTTCTGCTTCGCGCTCTGCTATGTGGTCTCGGTATGCCTGTAACATAATAACTTAAGCTCTTTAAATATAAGTCAGGTTTTTAATTCACTAGTTCCAAGGGTATCCTGAAAAAACACATTTTTCGAGGTACCAGGGGTATTATTTACGTTTTTCCAGCGGCACATACTCCAGATCAATTGGACCGGTATAAAGTTGACGGGGACGGCCAATCTTGAAGTTCGCATCCGTTTGCATTTCATTCCACTGTGTAATCCAGCCCACGGTACGAGCCATCGCAAAGATAACCGTGAACATGTTCATCGGGATACCCATCGCCAGGAAAATGATGCCGGAGTAAAAATCGACATTGGGGTACAGGTTTCTTTGCACGAAGTAATCGTCTTCGAGTGCAACTTTCTCCAGCGCCATCGCTGTTTCGAGAAGCTTTTGCTGCTCACCGCTAGCCTCCATGTCATTTAGTAACTGGTGGCAAATTTCGCGAATCAACTTTGCGCGTGGATCATAGTTTTTGTAAACCCGATGTCCAAATCCCATCAATCGAAAACTGTCGTTCTTGTCCTTGGCTCGATCGACAAAAGCCTGTAACGGCTTGCCCGATGCATTGATATCCATCAGCATGCGTATTACCGCTTCGTTCGCTCCACCGTGCGCCGGACCCCATAAGGCCGCGATACCGGCTGCGACCGCCGCGAACGGATTAGCGTCGGAGCTACCGGCGAGCCTTACCGTCGAGGTCGATGCGTTTTGTTCGTGATCCGCATGTAAAATCAGTATCAGATCCAGTGCCTTCGCCAGTAACGGATTTACGGTGTACTCTTCGCTAGGCATCGAAAACATCATATGCAGAAAGTTCTCGGTATAGCTCAGACTATTGATCGGATAGATAAACGGCTTACCCATCGCATAACGGTAACTCCAGGCTGCAATCGTCGGCATCTTCGCGATTAAGCGATGCGCGGTAATCTGTCGATGTTCAGGATTATGAATATCCATATGTTCGTGATAAAAGGCTGCGAGGGCGCCAACTACACCTACCATGATAGCCATCGGGTGTGCATCGCGACGAAAACCGCTGAAAAAACGCTTCAGTGCCTCATGCAGCATGGTGTGGTTAGTGATTTCATAGACAAACTCATCCAGCTCTTTTTTGTTCGGTAGATCACCGTGAATCAGTAAGTAGCAAACTTCCAGGTAGGAACTATGCTCGGCGAGTTGGTCGATAGGATAACCGCGGTATTGCAATACGCCTTTTTGCCCGTCGAGAAAGGTAATGGCACTGGCGCAACTCGCAGTAGACATGAATCCCGGGTCGAAAGTGAAATAACCCAGCTCCTTATAAAGTGCGCCAATATCAATAGTTTTTGGCCCGCTAGTAGGCGTCAGTAACGGTAATTGCACTTTCTTACCGGTCGCGTCGTCGATTATGGTTACGGTTTCGGTACTCATGTCTTTCCTCTTCGATTCCCCAATGATGGCCTGTTTTAGGCCGACGTTTTTAATTTTTTATCCATTATACAGTAGCTGGACACGGGGCAGGGGTAATCCTCGTTCCAAATGTTGTGGTCAATATAACTTATTTTTAGTCTGGATATTTATCCCGCTGCCGATTATTAAATTTTACAATCGTCAAGATTAATAATCTGAGAAGGCGCTGTGATCAGCTTAATCAACAATCAGGGCTATTCGCCGCAAGGGTACGCCTCAAGTATTGTTGACAATTATTAAATATTTATGCATATTTCGCTCCCCATTACGATTATTTACTTGATATTGTCGACAATATATGGAAAACATCGCTACTTCGCTTCCCCTGGATACAGCACCCGAGTACCGCACCCTGGCGGGTCGCGCCTACGAGAGCATTAAGGCCGACATTATCATCGGGCAGTTGCCGCAGGGAAGTAAAATCATCGAAGCTGACCTCGCACTGAAATACGGAATCAGTCGCGGCCCGTTACGTGAAGCAATTCATCGGCTCGAGCAAAACAAGCTGGTTGTGCGCGTACCCCATGCCGGTTCGCGGGTTATTACTCTCGATCATAAATTGATGGCAGACATTTATTCCGCTCGTGAAGCTCTCGAGGGCATGGCAGCCAGGCTCGCAGCCAGAAATATGTCGGATGATGATATTCACTCATTGCAACAGCTGCTGGATATGCACGAGGAGGCGATTGGCAAGACCGAAGGCAAGGCTTATTTTCAGCGTGAAGGTGATATTGATTTTCACTACCAGATTGCTGTCGCCAGCCAGAATCAATGGATCCTGGATAATCTCAACGGCGAGCTGTACCAGTTAATCCGCATGGCCCGTCATCAATCAGGACAGTCGCCTTCGCGACCCACCATGGCCCTGAGTCAACACCGGCAAATCACATCGGCGATCGCGCAGCGCGATGAAGAGCTGGCAGAAATATTAATGCGCCGCCATATCAGCGGCGCCTGGAAAATAGTAAAAGCTATTCTTGAGGATAAACATGTCTAACATACACTCCCCCGGACAAAAACTTCGGCTTGCTGTCGAGCAGAACCATCCACTTCAGGTAGTTGGCACGGTTAACGCCTACTCCGCGATTATGGCGGAAAAATGCGGTCATAAAGCCATATACCTTTCCGGCGGTGGGGTCGCTGCCTGCTCACTGGGGACACCTGACCTGGGTATAACCACTTTGAAAGACGTGCTCGAAGACGCCTGCCGGATTACCGACGCCAGCTCACTTCCGCTGCTGGTCGATGTCGATACTGGATGGGGCGGCGCTTTTAATATAGCCCGCTGTATACGTGAAATGATTCGTGCAAATGTCGCAGGCATTCATATAGAAGACCAGGTGTTGCAAAAACGCTGTGGCCACAGGCCGAATAAGGCGATCGTAAGCCAGGCGGAAATGGTCGACCGCGTCAAGGCTGCTGTTGATGCGCGCAGTGACGAGAGCTTTGTCATTATGGCGCGTACCGATGCGCTCGCAGTCGATGGCCTCGGCGCCGCGATAGAACGCGCGGTTGCCTGCGTCGAAGCCGGCGCTGACATGATATTTCCGGAAGCGATGACCGAACTCGATCAGTACCAGCAATTCGTCAAGGCGGTAGGCGTTCCGGTACTTGCCAATATTACTGAATTTGGTGCCACGCCGCTGTTCACCAGCGAACAACTGGCTTCGGTTGGAGTTAAGTTGTCGCTTTACCCATTGAGTGCTTTTCGAGCGATGAGCCTGGCCGCACTCAATGTGTATCAGCATATTCTTGCCGATGGCAGTCAGCAAAAGGTCGTCGATACCATGCAAACACGCATGGATTTGTATGACTTTCTCAATTATCACGAATATGAACAAACTTTAGACAATTTATTTAGCGAGGAATCATGATGAGTGAAGCACCCGTTTTTAAGCCAAAAAAATCCGTCGCGCTATCGGGCACTGCCGCGGGCAATACTGCAATCTGTACCGTGGGCATAACCGGCAACGATCTACACTACCGCGGCTATGATATTCTCGATATCGCCGAAACCTGCGAATTTGAAGAAATCGCCTACCTCATTATTTACGAAAAACTGCCAACCCGGGCCGAGCTCGACAGCTACAAGAACAAATTGAAATCGCTGCGAGATTTGCCCGAATCAGTAAAAACTGTGCTAGAACAATTGCCCGCCAGCACCCATCCGATGGACGTCATGCGCACCGGTTGTTCGGCACTGGGTTGCCAGAGCCCGGAACCAGAGGATCATAATGTCGATGCGGCACGCGATATCGTCGATCGACTGATGGCCTGTTTCGGTTCAATGCTGGTTTACTGGTATCACTTCAGTCACAACAACAAGCGCATCGAACTGGTTACCGATGACGATTCTATCGGTGGCCATTTTCTGCATTTGTTACACGGTAAGCCGGTACCCGAGTCCTGGGTCAAGGCGATGCATATTTCGTTAATCCTTTATGCGGAGCATGAATTCAATGCATCCACATTTACCGCCCGCGTCATTGCCGGCACCGGATCTGATATGTATTCCTGCATTACCGGTGCGATTGGCGCATTACGCGGCCCCAAGCACGGTGGCGCCAACGAAGCCGCATTTGTAATACAGTCACGTTACGACTCGGCCGATGCAGCCGAAGCCGATATTCGTGAACGCGTGGCTAATAAGGAAATTGTGATCGGCTTCGGTCATCCCGTGTACACCGTCAGCGATCCTCGTAATGAAGTTATCAAACGTCTGGCCAAATCCCTGTCAGACGAAAACAATAACAGCTTAATGTACGAAGTTGCCGATCGACTCGAATCGGTGATGTGGGAAACCAAGAAAATGTTCCCGAACCTGGACTGGTTCTCTGCGGTTTCCTACAACGCGATGAATGTACCCACCGATATGTTTACGCCTTTGTTCGTCATATCCCGAACCTCGGGCTGGGGCGCTCACGTTGTCGAACAAAGGCAGGATGGAAAGATTATTCGCCCCTCGGCCAATTATACCGGCCCGGAAAACCTTGAATTTGTACCGATTCAAAACCGATAACTTTTACTTACAGGTAATTATTCAATGAGCAAAGCAGCAGTACTGGACGCCAGCCGTCCGGAATTTGACCAGGTTATTCAGGATATTGTCGACTACGTGCTCGATTATGATGTCACGCAATCGAGCAATGCGATGGAAACCGCACGCTACGACTGGATGGATAGCATGGGTTGTGCGCTATTGGCCCTGAGCTATCCGGCCTGCACCAAACTACTAGGCCCGGTCGTGCCGGGTGCCGATATGCCTGGCAACGGCGCCCGCGTACCCGGCACTTCTTATGAACTCGACCCGGTACGCGCGGCATGGAATATCGGCGCGATGGTGCGCTGGTTGGATTATAACGATACCTGGCTCGCGGCCGAATGGGGACATCCTTCAGACAATCTTGGCGCTATCATGGCACTCGCGGACTACCTTTCTCGTAAGCGCGTGAGCGAGGGTCAGGCTTCGCTGACGATGCGCGATGTTTTGATCGCGATGATTAAGGCCCACGAAATCCAGGGCGTGCTGGCACTCGAAAATTCGTTTAACCGGGTTGGGCTGTGCCATGTCATGCTAGTTCGTATCGCCTCTACCGCGGTTGCCGCGAAAATGCTCGGTTGTGACCGCGACGAATGCCTGAACGCAGTTTCACATGCCTGGATCGACGGTTCGTCGCTGCGCACCTATCGGCATGCACCGAACACGGGTTCGAGAAAATCCTGGGCCGCGGGCGATGCCTCGTCACGCGGGCTGTTCCTTGCTTTCACCGCATTACGCGGTGAGATGGGCTATCCCTCGGCAATTACGGCCCCAACCTGGGGATTTCAGGATGTCGCCTTTGGCAAGAAAGCACTCGAATTCACCCAGGGCTATGGCACCTACACGATGGAAAATATTCTCTTCAAGATATCCTTTCCGGCTGAATTTCATGCCCAGACCGCGGTCGAGGCAGCGGTGACCCTGCACCCGGATATTATTGATCGACTCGATGATATCGATCGTATTGTGATCAAGACCCAGGAGTCCGGTGATCGTATCATCAACAAGACCGGCCCTCTCGATAACCCCGCCGACCGGGATCATTGCATCCAGTACATGGTCGCGATCGGATTATTGATGGGGGATTTACAGGCCGAACACTATGAAAATAACGTTGCCGCCGATACCCGCGTCGATACCCTGCGTGAAAAAATGATCGTTTCTGAAGAAGCGCGATTCACTCGCGAATACCTGGAAGCCGACAAGCGCGCGATCGGTAATTCACTGCAAATATTCTTTAGCGACGGCAGTACCACCGATGAGGTGGTAGTCGATTATCCGGTAGGCCACAAGCGCCGACGCGACGAGGGCATACCCTTACTGAAAGCCAAATTTGAACGCTACTTACGCGGCAAATTAAGCAACAAGAAAGCGGATGCGATTCTGGCCCTGTGCGCAAACCAGGTATCGTTTGAAAACACAACTGTCTCTCATATGATGGAATTGCTCCAGCAATAAATCGGGCAGACCTATTTGTCGATACGTTCGATCAAGTCTTCCAGTTTTTGTGCTAGCACATCCCATATTGCCATGGGCCCGGAAGACTGGATCATGTCCTCGCGCCAGTGATCCAACGGCAGTTCTTTGAGTTTTGCAGTGTGATTAGCGAGGTTAACACGCTGTTCGTGATACTGTCCGAGCTCGGTCTTTAATTCGTGGTCTTCATCAAGCTTCTCTGAAGCCCGGTGCGCCTGCTCGTAAAGCTCATCGATGTGTTTGAGGCGTGAATCATATTCAGCGATGCGTCGGTCAACGAGTTTATCGATTTCAGTCATGATAGTTAGACTCCTGATGGGTATTCTTTAATCATAATGCTTGCGGCTTTCCAACGCTATGACCTGCGTCAATTAAGTATCAGGTAATGGCACTTAATCAGGGAACAGGATTAGACTAGAATGGGTATCTGAAAACCGACCCAGCTACCAGGAGGTCTCCAATATGCCTGAAAATAACACGCCAGCAGACGCCGACCAGCGCCGTGCCGCCACTCCACTGGTTTGCTACAGCGTCGATCAACTACCTGCCTGCGATATGACTTTATACAAAAACGCCCGTAAAGACATGGAGAAGGTTTCTGAACTTAGAGTTGAGCCGCGTGACGGCGAAACATTCGAGGTACCGGCAGGACACTTTTTCCGTATCGTCAGCATCGAAGGCCCACAGGTAGGTGATCTCAACCTGTGGAATGCAGCCGATCTTTCCGAACGCTTTTTCAGCGGTAAAACCCGGCAACTGCATGCGACTCATGTGAGTACCGGTGATCGCCTGTGGAGCACCATGCCGGGTTTGAGACCCCTGGCTACCATCACCCACGATACCCTCGATTGGTATGGCTGGGACGAAGATGGTGGTGGTATTCACGATGTTATCGGCACGCGCTGCGATCCTTATACCAATTACATGCTCAAGGGCCTGGATTACAATAATTGCTGTCACTCAAACCTGACTCGCGCGCTGGCATCGACCAAAGATATGGCCCCGGAAATAGCCGAAATGCATATTCATGACGTACTTAATGTTTTCATGTGTACCGGCTTTACCCACGACACGCATCAATATTTTATGAAAGCGAGCCCGGTCCGACCCGGAGATTTCATCGAATTTTTTGCTGAAATTGACCTGCTCGGCGCACTATCGGCCTGCCCCGGCGGTGACTGCGGCAGTAGTCATTCTGACGATGCAACCCCCTGTTACCCATTACTAGTAGAAATTTTTAAACCGCAGGATGGCGTACTGGATGACTGGCAAGCACCGGCTCGCAGCGGCTATTCTGGAAAACACGGTCTTTAATACAGTAAAGTCCGGCCCCCCGGCTCGAAAAAATTTCAGGACTCCTGGCTTACCGGCAACTGCTCATACTCGTCGTGTTCTTCCTCGACTGCACCCAGCAAATTCAGATCATCAAGGATCACGTAAACTGTAGGCACCAGGAACAATGCCGCAATCGTCGCGGTAGCGAGACCAAATGCAAGACTGGTGGCTAACGGGATTAGAATCTGCGCCTGCAAGCTTTTCTCGAGTAACAGGGGTAGCAATCCTGCTACGGTGGTAATCGAGGTCAGCAGGATTGGCCTGAATCGTGCGATACCAGCCTGCAATGCCGCCTCAACTACAGGGATTCCCGCCAACCTCTCCTGGCGGATGAAAACCACCAGTAAAATAGAGTCATTAACTACTACCCCGAATAACGAGGCCATACCAATAATACTGGGCATGGTTAGATCGAGCCCCATTACCAGGTGACCGATGACAACGCCGATTAAGGCCGTAGGAATTACGATTATAACCGTGAGTGGTGCGATGTAACCTCTAAACTGGAGTGCCAGCAGCATATAAACACCAAACATGCCGAGCAACATGTTGCGAATAATCGAACCACTGGTTTCAGCTGATTCCTTGCTTTCACCGCGCAGGTCGAAGCGAATATCAGGATAGCGTTCCAGCAAACCGGGAACAAATTCCGTTTCAGCCAGCGCAAGCAGTTCCTGGGCATTAACAAGGTTACGATCGACGTCACCCTGAATAGTGACCGCACGACGACCATCGATGCGGTGAATTCGGCCCCAGCCGCGAGCCTCTTCAAGGTCGGCAACGGCGAGCAACGGAACCAGGGCACCATTGCGCCCGATCACGGTAAAGTTCTCCAGGTCTTCGGGGCCGGTCCTGTCGTTACTGGCAATGCGCAGGTTAACCTCGTAGGTTTCGGCGCCGACCGGAAATTCGTCGACCTTCAAACCCTGGAAGGCTCCCCGCACCTGCTCGGCAACTGCCTTCGCATCCAGTCCGATGACACCAGCCGTGGGTTTAATGCTAAGCCGAAATTCACGTTTTCCGGGACGTAGATCATCGCTCACATCAACAACGCCGGTATAGCCTTTAAGCCAGTCCTGTAGTTCGTTAGAAGCCGACTTTAGTCTTTGCAGGTCATAGCCGAGCAAACGTAAATCGATAGCCCGTCCACCTGGTCCGATCACCGGCTCGGTAAACTTGATTGCAATAACATCAGCCGGATTGCCGACTTCCCGACGCCAGTCGCTGCGAAACTCGTCCAGCGATGCGTTTCGGACTTCCGCGCTCAGTAG
>JBGUEB010000094.1:0-11937 GCA_041821565.1 Gammaproteobacteria bacterium
CGTGTGTAGGGATGCCCGGGATTGCTAAATAGTTCCTGACAGTCGGTTATTTCTACTATTTTGCCCAGGTAAAACACAATTATCCGGTCGACCATATATTCGATAACCGATAGGTCATGGCTGATAAATATGTAAGAGAGATTCAATTTTTCCTGCAAGTCCTTGAGCAGGTTCAGAATTTGAGCCTGTGCAGACACATCAAGAGCCGAAGTGGGTTCATCGAGAACAACAATCTCCGGCATCAGGACCAGTGCCCGTGCAATTGCAACACGCTGGCGCTGACCACCCGAGAGTTGATGTGGCAGGCGTTGCAGAAAATGTAGCGGCAAACCGACCAGGAGAAGCATTTCTTCTACTCGCTTATTTTGCTCCTGTCGGCTTAAATCGGTGCTCACTTTAAGCGGAAGAGCAATGATCGAATGAATCGTTTTTCGTGGGTTGAGTGAGGAAAACGGGTCCTGAAAAACTGGCTGAATTAGTGATGCTATCTCCCTGCGTGGAATAGCAAGTAGTGAACGACCGTTGAGTTTCACTTCTCCAGCCGATGCCTGCTCCAATCCAAGCAGAATATCCGCAAGTGTAGACTTACCGCAGCCGGACTCACCCACAACCCCGATTGTTTCTCCAGCATTCAAGTGAAAACTTGCACCGTTGACCGCATGAAGTATCTTTTTGGGTTTCATAAATCCGGATGAAATCTGGAATGCCTTTTCAATCCCGATGGCTTCCAGTTTGAAGGGTACGTCTCTATCTGTTTGCATTGCTCTGCCCTTTAACTTTCCGGGAATATACATTGGCAAAAATGATTCGCCGCAATTTCACTATTATCAATCTCCTCGAAACAGACGTCTCCAGCCTTGCTACAACGACTGCGAAAAGCACATCCGCTAAGGTCCCTGGTTAGATCCGGCACTTCTCCGGGTATCGTTTTTAATGGTTGATTTCGATTTGTTTTACCCGGAGCCGGAATACAATCGATCAGCCCGCGCGTATAGGGGTGAGCCGGTGATTTAAAAAGCTGCTCAATTGGGGCTGTCTCGATGATCTGTCCTGCATACATGACAGCCGCACGGGTCGCGATTTGTGCGACAACCCCAAGATCGTGAGTAATAAAAATCATAGCAGTGCCATGTTTTTTACGAAGTGAATCCAGCAAAGATAAAACTTGCAGCTGGATGGTTACATCAAGCGCCGTGGTTGGTTCATCGGCAATGATCAGATTGGGTTCACAGATTAACGCCATTGCAATCATTACCCGCTGGCGAAGACCACCAGACAACTGGTGTGGGTATTGGATCATTCGGGTTTCCGGATTGGCAATTCCAACTTCATTCAATATTTCTGCGGCCCGATCACGCGCTCTGGCCGTGCCACCATTCTTATGCCGAAGATAAACTTCCATCAACTGGTTGCCGATGGTGTAGCATGGATTCAGCGAAGTCATTGGTTCCTGAAATATCATCGAAATCCGGTCACCCCTCAGGTTAGCAAATTCACGATCACTGAGCCGGGTCAGGTCGTGACCCATAAAATGCATGCGGTCAGATTTCAAAACCGCTGTTTGCGGTAACAAGCCCATTAACGATAGCGCTGTCAGAGATTTTCCTGATCCCGATTCACCGACGATACACAGAGTTTCACCAGTCTCTACTTTTAGACTTAACCCCCGGATGGCTTGCAGAATCCCACCCGGTACCGCAAGGCTCAGATTGAGATTTTCGACTTCCAGGATAGCTCTCATATGTTACGCTCTGGTGCCGTAACATCGCGCAAACCATCTCCAATCAGGTTGATCGCAAGCACCAGTAGGAACAGCGCAATTCCGGGAATTGTTATCATCCATGGATCAAAAAATATGTCTATCTTGGCTTCTGACAGCATCAAGCCCCAGGAAGCAAGTGGCGCCTGCACACCGAGACCAAGGAAGGAAAGTGCGGATTCATAAAGTATAGCGGTTGCCATTTCCAGGGTGACTACGACAAGAAGCGGGTTCATCAAATTAGGTAAAATCTCACTGGTAATGATTTTAAAGGTCGAACAACCTGCAGCGCGCGCCGCTTTTACATACTCGGCGTTGCGAATCTGCATGGTTGTCGATCGCATCACTACCGCAAATCGATCCCACAATAACAGTCCGAGAACGATTATTATAAGCAACAGGGAACTTCCATAAAATGATGCCGTTGCCAGAGCGAAAAGAATTACCGGCATACTTAATCGTGTGGTGATTATAAAATTAATAGCCATGTCGATACGGCCACCGAAATATCCGGCCAGTATTCCCAATGTGGTTCCGATAATGCCGGATAACACGGCTGTTGCAAAAGCAACCAGCAGAGAGATCTGGGTTCCATAGATGATCCGGCTCAGGTAGTCTCTTCCCAGGCGGTCAGTACCCAGCGGATGGCTCCAACTCGCGCGTGCATTGTCATAAAACCAATCGTGCCAGATCGGAGGTATACGCCTCTGGACCAGGTCTTGCAAATAGGGGTCATGCGGGGCCAGAATCGATGCAAACACGGCGGTAAAAAGGATCAGACCGACCAAAGTAAGACCAATCATTAACCCCTTGTGCTGGATAATCCGGTTTGACAGGGGTGAACGGCTAATTTTGCCATCATTCTGGTCTGCTTCTTTACATCCCTCAGGCATTGTTACAGTTCCTCATGCCATCCGAATACGCGGATCAAGTGCCGCATTGATGAAGTCTGCTATTAATACAAAAATAACATATAGAACTGAAACGATAAGAACGATCGCCTGCATCACAGGGTAATCCGCCTGCGTGATTGATTCCCAGGCAAGCAATCCAACACCGGGTAGGGCAAATACCGACTCGATCACAATAGAACCACCCAGCATCATGCCGAATTGCACCGCCGCCAGGGAGATTATCGGCAGAATCGCATTTCTAAGTGCGTGTTTGAAAATCACGGTTACAGGCATCAGTCCCTTTGCCCTTGCGGTGCGGATATAGTCGGCCGATAACACATCCAGTAAACCGGTCCGTGTTAAACGCATTAGCGCAGGCATTGCATAGTAACCAAGCGCAATCGACGGCATAACATAGTGTTTCCAACTACCACTACCTGATGCAGGCAACCATCCCAGATTGACAGAAAACAGGACTATCATGAGTAAACCAAACCAAAAAGTCGGCAGCGCTTGTCCGAATACCGCCAGTGTCAGACATGCCCTGTCTATCCAGGTATTCGGGTTTAACGCGGCCAGGATAGCAAGGGGAAGAGCAACCACTATTGCAAGAATCAATGAACTAACACCCAGAATCAATGTGACTGGCAACCGATCCATTATCAGATCAAAAACAGGTAGGTGGGTACGAAACGAAATCCCGAGATCTCCCCTAAGTGCTGCCGACAACCAGTTCAAATACCTGATAACAATATGCTGGTCAAAGCCATAAAGGCTCCTGATCGCTTCGATATCCTGGTGTGATGCAGTGGCTCCCGCAAGCACTACTGCCGGGTCTACTGCAAGATTAGTGAGTGAAAATGTAATAACGGAAACAGTAAGAGCAACGAGCAAACCAACTGCCAGGCGTTGAAGAATGTAAGTAATCATTGGCTATACTCGCGGACAAAATGGTGAAATTCTGCTTACCCGGGATCTGCTCGATAATCAGCAGATCCCGGGTAAGGCCTTACCAATTTCCAACTACTGCGACTATCAATTTTTCCAGCTAGTCATAAAAAACCGCGGGTTCTCATCGGGCCAGGAAGTGTAATTCAACTCGTTGCTGTAGGCGACGGTAGCAGGATGGATATACATTGGTAACCAATATACTTCACTGGTAATCCTCTCCACGGCTTTGCGATAAAGCGCCTGGCGTTCATTAGCGTCAACTGAAGCCGATGCCCGGTTGATCCATCCAGTCAACTCATCATCCATTGCGTAATCGTCTTTCGACTGGGTGAAGAATACGTTGATAATCGCAGATACATCATTTAGTGAGTAAGAACCCCAATCTCCGTGTAAAATTGATACCTTGTTTCCGTGGATTTTTTCCCGTACCGCAGCGTAGGGGAGATGTTGAACATTCACCTTTATACCAATGCGCTGGAGATAACCCGCAATCGCTTCCGACCATTCGCGATTACGCCAGGTATACATATCGAGTTCAAATCCGTCTTCGTATCCAGCCTCTTTCAGCAAACGTTTGGCTTTTTCCGGATTAAATTCATATTTCACCGCTGCGGATTCCTCGCAACCAAACTGTGTCGGATAACATGGGGTGTGAACCACACGTGATCCAGATCCGATCACATGTTTGACAATCGCTTCCCGGTCAATCCCATGTGCGAATGCCTGACGAACCCGGATGTCTTTCAGCACTTCAACTCCAGTTCTGCCGGTAACGTCGAAATAGAGAAAACTGACTCGCATCGTCTCGGCCGGTTTAACCGCTACCCTGCCCAACTTGGCAAGATGGGTAGCCTGATCCTGTGGAATCTTCCATATCCAGTCAAGGCCGCCTGACAATAGTTCTGCAATCTGTGTAGCCGAATCGGGAATGGTACGAAACTTAACACGACCAATTTGCGGCATACCTTTAGGACTGTTAGCAAAGTAATTCGTGTTTTTTTCCACAATCGTATGTGTTCCCGCTACAAATTCTTTCAACTTATATGGTCCGGTACCGACTAAACGACCATTGCCCCCGGCAACGCCACCCTCACCAAAGAAATCCACCGGCATGATCGGCAACAGCGCGGAGAGGTATTCAAGCGCCGCAGGAAAAGGTTCCTGCAGGTGAAGCCTGACGCTGTTCTGGCTCAGAACTTCCGCACTCTTGATCCATTTTACATTGGACTGGGTAGCAACTTTATTTTCAGGGTTGGAAACATAGTTGAGCGTATAAGCCACATCTTTTGCACTAAACCGCAGACCATCGTGGAACTTGACATCATCACGTAGCTCAAAATCGATTGTTGTGCTGTTGTTCCAATTCCAGGATTTTGCCAACAGTGGTTTATATTTCGCGGTCTCTGGATCACGATAGATCAAAGTATCCCAAACCATCATACCGGTAAATAAAACCGATTCTCTATGCGGCTCAAAATAAGGATCAACCGCGCCCAGTGCCTGTTTTGTCGCATAGCGAAACGTATCATCTGCCTTGCTCGCGTTAGCCGAACTTGAACCCAGCATTGCAACAGCTGCAACGACTGCAACGCAGAAATACCGCTGTAAGAGAGTTTTCTTTGACATGTTACTACCCCTTTTGATTAAGATAACTTTCCCTCAGATAGCATTCCATGTGCTGACTCGGGTATTAATATCCAGACTGGCGTCTGGTCAATCGGCCGCTTCTCCATCCTGGGTAGCTGAAATGTTTTGCAGATGATCCCGAAGGTACTCACCAGCGAAACGGATATGCTCCTGCATTAGAAATTTGGCCCGCATTGAATCCCCGTCCCGCAATGCTCGCAGGATTCGGTGATGATCATCGTAGGAGCGTTTGATGGCGAAAATATCCGACCAGACCACCATCTTGCTCGCTTGACAAAGGTTTCAAGCAATTCGTTTGCACAGGCGCGAATGATTATGTCGCGGAATTCCCGGCTCATTTCCCGGTAGCGGTCCTTAGTCCTGATCGTGCAAAATACCTATGTCCATAATTTCATCACCCGTAGACAGGCAAGATAAAAGCTTGTCGCTAACCTCATCATCAAAACCGTTTTTAGCCACGATAGTGCAGGTTAGACCTTAATATACTTTGATCGATTAAAATATCTAATTTTGGGGGTAATTGATATAGATCAAACTTTATACCGTCCCCTGAATAGATTCATGCCGCTAATAGCGCTCCATGAATCTTGTATGTGATACGAAGGAACCTGCTGGTAGAACAGCGGGTAGGATGGTCGCAACCCATCAAAAATTGATTTACAGCTACTATAACGGACAACAAAATCAACATGATGGGTTGCACCCATCCTACGCTGGGCCGCTGGAATCTATGCCGAAGGCCAGTGCATGTTTAATCCGTGCCGCAATCGGTTAACGCAGTGAATCGACAACCGTTGCACAAAAACTTGCGGGCAGGGCGACAAGGAGCATGCGGTTAATCGCGGCCGCCGAGTCCGTCAGCAAAGGAAACTGATTCAATACCGTGAGAATCAATGCGGAGATAAGGAGCGTGATTGCGTAAGTGGTTAGCGTCCGGGCCAACAGGTCTTTCCAGTGAGTATCCATCACGGACTGGTAATACGCGTGATAGACAAACCATGCGAGAAAAACCAGTGACGAAACGACAATGATAACTGAGCTCGCCAAAGGCAAGGTAGCGCCCAAATTCCACACTTCTTCCGTGATTGCGACTGGAAAAGCCAACACGACAGAGCCTACTATAATTTCGGATAGATCATTGATTCGAAAACGTCTTTGTATTTTTTCCATGATGTCGATTGCCTCGTAATAATCGACCGATAACCATCGGTATGGGTTGTTCTGTTTAGCTTAAAAGTCTCCTCGTGAAAGCATCAAAGCAATCTCGCTAGTTACTAACCGTGATCGATATTGAAATTACAATACCGGCGCTGCCAGTCGCGAGAGATTTACGGCCAGACGCCACCAGAATGGTTGTTGGTCGAATTCCTCGGGATTGATTATTTCCGAATGAGCGAAGTCCTGTTCGAACATTGTTTGCATTTCGCTGGCGAAGTTCTTGTCGGCGATCAGTGCAGTCACCTCGAAGTTTAGTCGAAATGAGCGATTGTCGAAGTTAGGCGTACCAACCGTGGAAAATTCATCGTCCACGAGCATGACTTTTTCATGCAGAAATCCGGGCTTGTAGGCGTAGAATTTGATGCCGGTGTCGCGCAACTTTTCGATATAGCTGAAAGCAGCCAGGTACACGGGCCAGCTATCTGGCGTACCGGTTGTGATAATTCGCACATCGACGCCACGCAATGCAGCTAGTTCGAGCGCTTTCATGATGCCATCGTCCGGAACAAAATAAGGTGCCGATATCCAGATACGTTGTTTCGCAGCATTCAGTGCGGAAATGAAAAACAACGATGCTGTTTCATACTTCTGTGATGGTGAAAACGGTACGATCATGGCCAGCACATCGCTGTCCTCGGCCGCCTGGGGCTGCCAGCTGACTTCGGCAATCTCGCGCGTCGCCCAGTACCAGTCCGCTAGAATAGTGACTTGCAACTGCAGCACCACTGGCCCATCGAGCCGCACATGAGTGTCGCGCCATGGGCTGACCTTCGGGTCGAGGCCCAGGTATTCATCGCCGACATTATGGCCTCCTATCCAACCGGTTTTGCCATCGATGACCACCATCTTCCGGTGGTTGCGAAAGTTAAGCTGAAAACGGTTCTTGGAGCCCTGCGTGGGTTTGAACGAACTCACTTCGGCGCCTGCGGCACGTAAAGCGTCGGGGTAGGTCTGCGGCAGCCCACCACTGCCAACTTCGTCATACAAAACGTAAACTCGCACCCCGGCGCTGGCCTTTTCTATCAGCGCCTTCTGAACGCGCTTGCCAAGGCCATCGTCGTGGAACATGTAAAACTGAAACAGGATGTAGTTCTTCGCCTCGGCAACTTCGGCGAGAATGCTATCGAAGGTAGCGTCACCATTGATGAGCAATTCAACGCGGTTGCCGCGGGTCAGGTCCCTTTCTGACAAATTGCGAATTCCATTGTAAATCGATTTGCTGTCGTCACTGGTATAAATCCAGGGTTTTAGGCCCTGCAGAATATCTTCTCTGATACCCTCGATTTGATCCTTTTTTTCCTCGTAGGCAGCGACCATGCCCTCGAATTTACTGCGTCCCAGCACGAGATAAGCCGGTACCGCAACGAACGGAAATGTAACCAGTGATATTGACCAGGCGACTGCCCCCTGGGAAGTGCGCACCTTCATTACCGCATCGATTGCGGCAATAAAGCCGCACACATAAAAACCAGTCACTATCCAGGCAGTCATAGCTTTGCTCCTTTCTTTATAAAGTTGCCCTCAAATTTAACAATGATGCATTAAATAGTACAAAGTAAATTGATAAACTGTCTCACGAATTACAGGCGGCAGATCAAAGTTGCGAGTCAATTGGTAACCACTTGAGAATACCCACGGTCAGTTTCTGGCCGGTGGTCGCGTAAGGTTCTTCTTCCATGACCACGTCGGGACCGCCCTGGCCGCCGACCCAGTGCAGGTTCTCACTACCGCCTTCGCGTGAAAACTCAACCCGAAAAGCGATCTCGTTGACCTTGTCTTCAAAATGCCTGGCTGATTCGCCAGCAATCCCGGGCTCGCGAAAAACCAGCCCTATCTCGTTGTTGATGTTGATCGAGCGCTGATCAAAATTGAAAGAACCGACGAACATAATTTCACCATCAAAGGCCATCGTCTTGGCGTGCAGGCTGGACTTTTTCAGCCCGGGCAACCAGGTAAACGCCTTGCCTTCCCTGTCCTTGAGTGATTCATCGAGTTCGAACAGTTGCACGCCACAACGCAACAGTTTGCGGCGGTACTTCGAGTAACCGGCGTGAACCGCTGAAACGTCGTTGGATGCCAACGAGTTGGTCAGTATGTTTACCCTGACACCATCTTCGGCGAGCTTACACAGGGCATCGGTTGCCCGATCGCCGGGAACAAAATACGGCGAAACGATGTCCACGGTCTTCTTCGCGCCGGTGATGTATGGCGCCAGTTGCGAGAGCAACAACTCATCCTTTCCGGCTTTGCCCAGGGTTTCCTTTTCTGGAGAGTCATGAATGACCCTGGCCTCCGACCAACTGAAACCGAGAGAGCCGTCAGCAAGACCATGGGCGAGCCCTGAATCTGTCAGGGCCTTCACATAGTCAGAAGTGGCCTGTTGCTTGTAAAAGCCTGTTCTGGCATCGCGTAATGCATCCAGTTCCTGTTCGTTACCCTGGCGCACCAGGATATCGACGGGGTAGGCAAAGTCACTATTCCAGTATTCGTCGAATTCCGCAGACACCTCCATCACCGACGGCCCAATGGCAAGCACGTCTAAATCGGAAAATGCGACACTGGTGTCTGCATCAAAATACTCGTCGCCGATGTTACGGCCGCCCAGAATCGTCGCCTGGTTATCAACCGTGTAGGATTTTGCGTGCATGCGATAGTTGATGTCGATGGCCCGCAAGACCGATTGAAGCATACGGTTTTTTCCCCGCTTCCACGGGTTCCACAGCCGCACCTCGATGCTGGGATGCGCATCCAGCGCAACCCAGGTGTCCTCGCCCTCGTGACCGTAGATATCGTCGATTAACATGCGTACCCGCACACCGCGATCCGCTGCACGCAAGAGCTCGTAGGTTAGCAGGCTGCCTACCGTGTCCTGGTGGTACATGTAGTACTGCACGTCGATGCTTTTCTCGGCCTTCCTCGCCAGCAAAGCCCTGGCGGCGAAGGCGTCACGGCCATGCTGTAAAAGAAATACACCCGTTTTGTCAGGGTTAGCGGCCAGACCGGCGGCAAACTCTTGTCCCATCGAAGTGGTTACGCCGTCATCTATCGCGCTAGACTGATGACGCTCGGATATATCTGGTAATCGGTACAGGAGACTCGTCAGGAATATTCCCGCAGCTAGAATGAGTACCAGGTAAATCAATCGTCGGCCCCAGGGGCGTTTTGATGTAGGATCGGTGATTTCAATTACTCCTTAATATCGTTCCTTTAGCCAATTGTACAGTGTTACTGGTCACTAAAACGAGTAACTAAGGACATTGTGACTATCCCCACATTACTCTCGGTTCTTATCTCGCACAAATCTTTAGACGCCATCTTGATCTAGATTAAATCGACAGTTTTTAGACAAAAGTAGATTTCAATTAGCGGGAGAATTGTTCTCCTAGCAAATAAAAGTAGATTTTCCCGTTGCTCTCTTTCATGATCCGAAGGCCCACATCAGCGACAAAATCACCTGCTGCTCATTCGGCACCAGTCTATTGTTGTCACCACTGTAAAACCCGCCTTCCTCTCCGCTCGAATGATCGTAGCGATATTCCAGGGCAAGAACCGCGGTATTAGAGGCAGCGGGTGAAAACGTGTATTCCAGCGTGCCGGTAAAGGCTTGAATCTTCTGCTTAGTTCCTGTACCAATGCCGTCTTCATCCCTGAAAAACTCCGACCGCAGGCCCAGGTTCCATAGCCCGTGGATATGCCAGCCAAACCAGAGCGCACCGGACATCCAGTTACCGCGCGGATTGCCGACCAGATCCGCTTGTTTTTCCGTACCGAAATCAAAGGCCCCTGCCAGCAGATATCGACCGCTTTTCCATTCGACGATGGAATCAGAGAAAAACCGCCAGAACTCGGTGTTCGATTCCTCCTGATCCGGACCGTAATAGAGATTCTGGATATATCTGATCTGCGGCGAAAGCCGCCACGCCGACTGAAAACCCAGACTGGGCGTATCATTGGCGTGGGCAAGATAATTCCAGCCATCGACTACGAACAACGAGACATCCAGCGTATCACTCACAGGATAGGCACCTTGTATCCCGAACAAAAAGTAGGGCACGAAATCCAGAATATAGCCGCGGGTATAGTTGACATTCTGTATCGCAAGGAACGATTCATAGCCGATATAACTGTTAATCAGACCCGCGGTTACCCCAAGGCCATCGCCCAGGGGAAACAGATAGGTTGTATTGGCACGGTACAAGTGGCGCAATACATCGGCATTGGAAATCGGCTCATTGAATTCAGGTGGCTGGACGGGGACAAGATTTTCCGTATCGACACCGGTCTGCAAACCGAATTCGATCCCCCAGCGTGAGTGCGGCACCGCTTCCTTGCTGACATAGATCATGGCCAGGTTCACCTGAGTTTGATCCAGTTTGAAGGTTGTACCCTTGCTGCGCCAGAGATTGTTTTCCGGATTGTTAGAGCTTGAGTTATAGCCAAGATCCAGATACAGACCGTAATCCCACATTTGTGGAACAATATCTTGAGGCATATCATCATCCACTGACTCCTGAACGTACCAACGAGCAGTCGCAACACCGAATACTTCGGGAGTTTCAGCCGCCTGTACCGAGATGGAAATCAATACGGAAAGGCAAAGACAGGCAAAGCTATCTTGGGCCCATCGCATCCGACTCATTAAATAGTACAAAGCAAATTGGTAAGCTGTCTCACGAATTGCCATAAAAATCAGCAGAATGCAATCAGGCTCCCTGGTGAATTCATAGAATCGGCCCGAGCATGGCGATGGTGTTGTTCCAGAGCCGGCGGGCCATTGACCATTGCTCCACCATTTCGACAGTAACAGGATTAGAACTGGCCAGGTAGGTTTCCTGGCGCCGACGCATCACGTCGGTCAACACCGGATCGTAAAACAGGATGTTGTTCTCGTAGTTCAACTCGAAGCTGCGGCGATCCATATTGGCCGAGCCAATCAAGGTCATTTCACCGTCGATGGTCATAGATTTCGTATGCAGCAGACCGCCCACGTACTCGTGGATCCTGACCCCGGCTTCCAGCAGCTCGCGATAGTAGCTGTGGCTTGCCGCGGCAACCTGGATCGAGTCATTTCGAGCCGGGAACACGATCGTCGTTGTTACCCCGCGGCGAGCGGCAGCGCAAAGTGCATCCTGCATGGATTCGTTGGGCACGTAGTAAGGTGTCGTAATAATCAGGGTGTGGCGGGCGGCATGCATCAGGGCCACAAAAGTCTCGGGCATCGCCGAATTACGCACCGTCGGGCCCGTGGCGATGACCTGGGCGGGAAAGCCTTTGCTGGACGCATAGACCGGGGCCTCCAGCAGGCTGCGGATATCTTCGTCGACCTGTGCCATCCAGTCGCTCACGAAGATGTGCTGGTTCTGGCGTGCAATCGGCCCCCCGAAGCGTATCAGGGCGTCTACCCAGGGGGCGAACTTCGCTTTAACACGAAACTCTGGATCGGCGCAATTCTGACTGCCGCAGTAGGTG